>NZ_JACBWZ010000081.1 GCF_013870595.1 Streptomyces sp. WELS2
CGCACCGAGCGGCGGCTGGCGCCCGCCCGTGGTGTCCTCGCCACCCGGGTGGCCGATCTGCTCACCGGCACGGCGGAGCTGACCGTCGCCGGCGCGCTGCCGGCCCGTACGGACGCGGCCCGGCGAGCGGATCGCATCCTCACCGGGATCGCCGCGCGCGCCGCCGCCGTCACCGGACTCGGGGACGGGCTGACCGCGCTGATCTCCGGGCTGACCGTCACGGCCATCGCGGCATTCGGCGCCCAGGCGGTGGCGGCCGGCCGGCTGGGCGGGGTGGCGATGGCCGTGGTCGTACTGACCCCGCTGGCCGCCTTCGAGGCCGTCCTGGGGCTGCCGCTGGCCGTGCGGCAGCGGCAGCGGGTGCGGCGCAGCGCGGAGCGGGTCTACGAGATCCTGGACGCCGCCGAGCCCGTACGCGAGCCGGAGCGGCCAAGGCCGGCGCCCGGCACGCCGTTCCCGGTGGTCCTCAGGGGCGTGGTCGCGCGGTACGAGGGACAGCGGCGGGAGGCGCTCGCCGGGCTGGACCTGACGCTGGAGCGGGGGCGCCGGATCGCGGTGGTGGGAGCCTCCGGTTCCGGCAAGACGACCCTCGCGCAGGTGCTGCTGCGGTTCCTGGATCCGCAGGCGGGCTCGTACACGCTCGCCGGGGTGGACGCGTGCGCGGTGGCGGGGGACGACGTACGGCGGCTCGTCGGGCTGTGCGCGCAGGACGCGCACCTCTTCGACAGCTCGGTGCGCGAGAACCTGCTGCTGGCCAGGAAGGACGCGACGGAGGCGGAGTTGCGCGGAGCGCTGGACCGGGCCCGGCTGCTGGACTGGGTTCAGTCGCTGCCCGACGGCCTGGACACCCTGGTCGGCGAGCACGGGGCCCGGCTGTCCGGCGGGCAGCGGCAGCGGCTGGCGCTGGCCCGGGCGCTGCTGGCCGGCTTCCCGGTGCTGGTCCTGGACGAGCCCGCGGAGCACCTGGACCTGGCGACGGCGGACGCGCTGACCGCCGATCTGCTGGCCGCCACCGAGGGCCGTACCACGCTGCTGATCACCCACCGGCTGGCGGGGCTCGACGCGGTGGACGAGGTGATCGTGCTCGACGAGGGCCGCGTCGTGCAGCGCGGCCCGTACCGGCGGCTGCTGGCCGAGGACGGTCCGCTGCGGGAGATGGCCGCCCGGGAGTGCGAGGCGGAGGCGCTGGCGGGAGCGCGCTGAGGTGTGCCGCCACGGCTCGCGGAGGTGCCGGCGGGGAGCGCTCACGCGTGCCGTCGCGGCCGCCTCGTGAACGGCGGGTCGGTGGGGCCGTCGGCTAGCCGCGGTCGGCGAGGAGCTGTTCGATCACCACCGCCACGCCGTCGTCGTTGTTGGCGACGGTACGGCCCGACGCGGCGGCGATGACGTCCGGGTGGGCGTTGCCCATCGCGTACGACTGGCCGGCCCAGGTCAGCATCTCGACGTCGTTGGGCATGTCCCCGAAGGCCACGACCTCCTCGTGCGAGATGCCGCGCTCGGCGCAGCACAGGGCGAGGGTGCTGGCCTTGGAGACGCCGGGGCCGCTCAGTTCCAGCAGGGCGCTGGGGCTGGAGCGGGTGACATTGGCGTGGCCGCCGACCGTCAGGCGGGCCAGTGTCAGGAAGGCGTCCGGGTCGAGGGAGGGATGGAAGGCGAGGATCTTGAGGACGGGCTGGCCGGCGGTCGGGCCGTCGGGGGCGAGCAGTTCCTCGGCGGGCAGCACGGTGTCCGGTATCTCCATGTGCAGCTTGGGATAGTCCGGCTCCTGGTGGAAGCCGTAGGTCTGCTCGACCGCGAACACCGTGCCGGGGGCCGCCTCGCGCAGCAACCGTACGGCGGCCAGGGCGTTCTCCCGGGACAGCTCGCGGACCTTCACGAACCGGTGGGCGCCGGGGCCGCCGTGCAGGTCGACCACGGCGGCGCCGTTGCCGCAGATCGCCAGGCCGTGGCCGTGGACGTGCTCGCTGACCACGTCCATCCAGCGGGCCGGCCGGCCGGTGACGAAGAAGACCTCGATCCCGGCCTCCTCGGCGGCGGCCAGCGCGGCGACGGTCCGCGCGGAGACCGACTTGTCGTCGCGCAGCAGAGTGCCGTCGAGGTCGGTGGCGATCAGCCGCGCCGGCAGGGCGGCGGCAGGGGTCCCGGGCTGTCTGGTCGCTGAGGTCACCCGGCCATTCTCGCCCAGGCGTCCGCACGGCCGTGCGGGACTGCGCACGGATGAGACACAGACGACGTCGTGGAGCGCGGCCCCGGTCAGTCCAGCTGGGCGAGCGCCTCCATGGCGATCTCCTCGAAGACCTTCTCCTCCGCCGCGAAGCCGGAGTCCGGGACGGGCCAGTGGATCACGATCTCGGTGAAGCCCAGCTCGCGGTGGCGGCCGGCGAAGTCCACGAAGGCGTCCAGGGACGTCAGCGGCCGGCCGCGGTCCGGGGTGAAGCCGGTGAGCAGGACCTTGTCCAGTGCGGCCACGTCCCGCCCGGCGGCCTCGCACGCCTCGGCCAGCCTGCCGATCTGCCCGCGCAGGGCCTCGACGGACTGCTCCGGCGTGCCGGTCTCGTACAGCTTCGGGTCGCCGGTGGTCACCCACGCCTGGCCGTACCGCGCGGCGAGCCTCACACCGCGCGGGCCGGTGGCCGCCACGGCGAACGGCAGCCGGGGCCGCTGCACGCAACCCGGGATGTTGCGCGCCTCGTGGGCCGAGTAGAAACGCCCCTCGTAGGTCACCGCGTCCTCGGTGAGCAGCCGGTCGAGGAGCGAGACGAACTCGCCGAACCGGTCCGCGCGCTCACGCGGGCTCCAGGGCTCCTGGCCGAGGGCGGTCGCGTCGAAACCGGTGCCGCCCGCGCCGATGCCCAGGGTGATCCGGCCGCCGGAGATGTCGTCCAGGGAGATCAGCTCCTTGGCGAGGGTCACCGGGTGGCGGAAGTTCGGCGAGGTGACCAGCGTGCCCAGGCGCAGCCGGTCGGTGACCGCGGCGGCGGCCGTCAGGGTCGGGACGGCGCCGAACCACGGGCCGTCACGGAAGCTGCGCCAGGACAGGTGGTCGTAGGTGTACGCCGTGTGGAACCCGAGCTGCTCGGCGCGCACCCACGCCGAACGGGCGCCTTCGTGCCAGCGGCGGTACGGAAGGATCACGGTGCTCAGACGCAGACTCATGGGACCGAGCGTAAGCGGGCCCGTCGGCGTCGAACGAAACGGTCACCGTGCGCACGCGTCTCATGTCCTGCCGGGGGGAGACGCGGATCACGCGGGCTTTCCCGGTTGGAGGTTTGATCCACAAAGAAGTGTGGTTATCCACAGGCAATTTGACGAAACTGTGGACAACCGGCGGGGACATGACGCCCGCGGGCGCCCGTCCCCGTCCCTCACAGCCTGGGTTCCACCCGCGCGATCCTCCGCAGCAGCCCCGGGGCGAACCGCGACAGCAGATGGGCTCCCTTGGCCTCCGGGGTCACCGGAGCCACCGGCTTGTCCCGGGCGACCGCGTCCAGGATCGCGTCGGCCACCTTCTCCGGCGGATAGTTCCGCAGGCCGTACAGGCGGGCGGACCGCTGCCGGCGACGGCGCTGTTCGGCCTCGTCGACGCCGGTGAAACGGGCGGTGGCGGTGATGTTGGTGTTGACGATGCCCGGGCAGACCGCCGTGACGCCGATCCCCTTCGGGGCCAGTTCCGCGCGCAGGCACTCGGAGAGCATCAGCACCGCCGCCTTGGAGGTGCTGTAGGCCGGCAACAGCCGCGAGGGCTGGTAGGCCGCCGCGGAGGCCGTGTTGACGATGTGGCCGCCCTGACCGCGCTCGGCCATGCGGGCCCCGAAGAGCCGGCAGCCGTGGATGACGCCCCACAGGTTCACGTCCAGCACCGCGCGCCAGTCGTCGGTCGTCGTGGTGAAGAAGGAGCCCGACAGCCCGATGCCCGCGTTGTTGACCAGCACGTCCAGCACCCCGTAGGAGCGGTGGACCCGCTCCGCGAGCTTCTCCATGGCCTGCTCGTCGGAGACGTCCGCGGGCTCGGCCCACGCCTCGGGCGCGCCGACCAGCCGGCACAGCTCGGCGGTGCGGGCCGCGGCCTCGGCGTCGCGGTCCACGGCGATCACCCGCGCGCCGGCCTCCGCGAACGCGAACGCCGTGGCCCGTCCGATGCCGCTGCCCGCGCCGGTGATCAGCACCAGCTGCCCGGCGAACCGTTCGGCGTGCCGGCCGGTGGGCCGCGGGACGGGCCGGCCGCCTTCCACGGACCCGACGAACTCCTCGATCCACGCCGACAGCTGATCGGGGCGGGTGCGCGGCACCCAGTGCCCGGCGGGCAGCGTGCGGCGGGTCAGCCGGGGCACCCACCGGTCCAGGTCGTCGTACAGCCGCTCCGAGAGGAACACGTCCCCTTCAGGGGTGATGAGCTGCACGGGCGCGTGGGCGTAGGCGTCCGGACGGGGCCTGCGCAGCCGGGCGCGGACGTTGTCCCGGTAGAGCCAGGCACCGTGCGCCGCGTCCGAGGGCAGGGAGGCGGTCGGGTAGTCGCCGGCCGGGACCCGCTCGGCCCGCTCCAGGATCCGGGGCCAGCGCTTGCCGAGCGGGCCGCGCCAGGCCAGTTCGGGCAGGGCCGGGGTGTGCAGCAGGTAGACGTACCAGGACTTGGCGCCCTGGCCGAGGAGCTGGCCCACCCGCCGGGGCGTCGGACGCTTCACGCGCGCGTCGATCCAGTGCCCGAAGTGGTCGAGGGACGGCCCCGAGATCGAGGTGAACGAGGCGATACGGCCCTCCGTGCGGCCGACGGTGACGAACTCCCACGACTGCACCGAGCCCCAGTCGTGCCCGACGAGGTGCACGGGCCGGTCCGGGCTGACCGCGTCGGCGACGGCCAGGAAGTCGTCGGTGAGCTTGGCGAGGGTGAAGCCGCCGCGCAGGGGCTCCGGCGCGGTGGAGCGGCCGTGGCCCCGGACGTCGTAGAGCACCACGTGGAAGCGGTCGGCCAGCCGTACGGCCACCTCCGACCAGACCTCCTTGCTGTCCGGGTAGCCGTGCACCAGGACGACGGTCGGCTGGGCCGGGTCGCCCAGCTCGGCCACCCACAGCTCGACCCCGCCGGTCCGCACCCGGCGCTCGCGCGCACCCTTCAAGGTCACTTCTCCTCCGCCCAGCGCCGCACGTGCGGCAGATCGTCGTCCAGCCAGAACGCGCTCTCCTCGGCGTCCCGGGAGTCGGTGACCACCAGGATCTCCTCGAACTTCGCGCCCGTGCCCCGGAAGCCGAGGTGCGGTTCGACCGCCCACAGGCCCGGCCGCGGCGGGTGGTCCGAGAAGCGGTACGGCGACCACAGCGGCGACCAGCCCTCGCGGTGGCCGTGCAGCGCGTCGGAGGCCAGGCCCTTCAGGGACTGCGTGCCGAAGCCGAACAGATGGGGCGACCAGCGGCGCGGCCGTACCCGGTCCACCTTGTGGGCGATCACCCCGAAGGGGTAGGCGCGGTGCCGGTTGGCGTACCCCTGGCGGACCATCAGCCGGTCCACGTCCTGGTAGATCTCCCGCAGCGGGCGCCGCTCGCGCACCTCGCGCAGGATCAGCTCCCGGTGCGCCTCCAGGTCGGCCATCAGCCGGTCCTGCAGCGGGTTCACGCCCAGCGAGCCGGAGTAGCCGACGTCCGCCGGGTAGCCCTCGTACACCGGTGCCAGGTCCAGGATGAACGGCATCCCCGGCTCCAGGGCGCGGTCGGTGGGGAAGAACTGGAGCGGGACGCGGAAGTTCGCGAAGGCCGTGCGGTCGCCGAACCAGGCGAAGGGGAGGTGGAACCAGTCCCGCACCCCGCGCTCGCGCAGCCACTCCCGCTGCATCCGCGCCGCCTCGCGCTCGGTCACACCCGGTTCCAGCCGGGCCGCGACCGCCTCCGCGCACTCGTAGGCCAGGCGCTGCACCCGTTTGAATCCCCGCAGGTTCACGGAGGGTCCGCTGCTCACTGCCGTCGTCATGCCGCCCCGTCCCGTCGAGCGCGCTACGCGTCCGTAACTTGACACATGCGAATCTGGCACTTGTTAGAGGTGGCGTCAATAGGCGGGATCAAGGGCCGTGGACCACGGCCGTCCGGCGCGCCCGTGCCCCCTGGGTGGGTGACCCTTAGGGTCCCGTAATACCTGGGACGGACGAGGAAACGGCTCTGAGGTCTGACGACGAACGTGGTCCGGATCACTACCGTCGTAGGCGTGACTGTGATCGCGACCGAAAGCCTGAGCAAGCGGTTCCCCCGGGTGACCGCGCTCGACCGGCTGTCCGTGGACATCGGGCCCGGTGTGACCGGACTCGTCGGGGCCAACGGCGCCGGCAAGTCCACCCTGATCAAGATCCTGCTGGGGCTGTCCCCCGCCACGGAGGGCCGCGCCGAGGTGCTCGGCCTCGACGTCGCCGCCGAGGGCGCCGCCATCCGCGAGCGCGTCGGGTACATGCCGGAGCACGACTGCCTCCCGCCGGACGTCTCGGCCACCGAGTTCGTCGTCCACATGGCCCGCATGTCCGGCCTGCCGCCCGCCGCCGCGCGCGAGCGCACCGCCGACACCCTGCGCCACGTGGGGCTGTACGAGGAGCGCTACCGGCCCATCGGCGGCTATTCGACCGGCATGAAGCAGCGCGTGAAGCTCGCCCAGGCCCTGGTGCACGACCCGCAGCTGGTCTTCCTGGACGAGCCGACCAACGGACTCGACCCGGTCGGCCGGGACGAGATGCTCGGCCTGATCCGCCGCATCCACAGCGACTTCGGCATCTCGGTCCTGGTCACCTCGCATCTGCTGGGCGAGCTGGAGCGCACCTGCGACCACGTCGTCGTTATCGACGGCGGCAAGCTGCTGCGCTCCAGCTCCACCACCGATTTCACCCAGACCACGACCACCCTCGCGATCGAGGTCACCGACAGCGACGCGTACCCCGACGGCACCCACGCCCTCCGCGAGGCGCTGCACGCGCGCGGTGTCGACACCCGGGCGGAGGCCGGCGGACTGCCCGGCGCCGGACACATCCTGCTGCTGACCGCCACCGGCGAGGACACCTACGACCTGGTCCGCGACGTGGTCGCCGACCTCGGTCTCGGCCTGGTGCGCATGGAACAGCGCCGGCACCACATCTCCGAGGTCTTCACCGGCAGCGACGAACAGCGGAAGGAGGCCGTCGGCCATGGCGGTTGAGCATCCCCCGGCAACACCCGCCGGCGACCAGAGCCGCATCCACGACATCGGCTACCGCGGCTACGACGGCCCCCGCCTGGGCCGTTCCTACGCCCGCCGCTCGCTGTACTCGCAGTCCCTGCGCGGCGCCTACGGCCTCGGCCGCTCGGTGAAGTCCAAGGTGCTGCCGATGCTGCTGTTCGCGGTGATGTGCGTGCCGGCCGCCATCATGGTGGCTGTCGCCGTGGTCACCAAGGCGCACGAACTGCCGGTGTCCTACACCCGGTACGCGATCGTCACGCAGGCCGTGATCAGCCTGTACGTCGCCTCGCAGGCACCCCAGGCGGTCTCCCGCGACCTGCGCTTCAAGACCGTGCCGCTGTACTTCTCGCGGCCCATCGAGACCGCCGACTACGTGCGCGCCAAGTTCGCGGCGCTCGCCTCCGCGCTCCTCGTCCTCACCGGCGCCCCGCTGCTGGTGATGTACGCGGGCGCGCTGCTGTCCAAGATGGACTTCGCCCATCAGACCAAGGAATTCGCCCAGGGACTGGTCTCCGTGGCCCTCCTCTCGTTGCTCTTCGCCGGCATCGGCCTGGTCATCGCCGCCTTCACCCCGCGCCGTGGCTTCGGCATCGCCGCCGTGATCGCCGTACTGACCATCTCCTACGGCGCTGTCTCCACTCTCCAGGCCATCGCCGACACCCAGGGCAGCAGCTCCGCCGTGCCGTGGATCGGGCTGTTCTCGCCGATCACGCTGATCGACGGTGTGCAGTCCGCGTTCCTCGGCGGCAGCTCCGCCTATCCGGGCGGCACCGGCCCCTCCGCGGGCCAGGGCGTGGTCCACGTCCTGTTCGTCCTGGGCCTGATCGCCGTCTGCTACGGCCTCCTCGTCCGCCGCTACCGCAAGGTGGGACTGTGACCACCCTGAAGATCGACCACGTCTCCCGCTGGTTCGGCAACGTGGTCGCCGTCAACGACATCACCATGACCATCGGCCCCGGCGTCACCGGACTGCTCGGGCCCAACGGCGCCGGCAAGTCCACCCTGATCAACATGATGGGCGGCTTCCTCGCCCCCTCCACCGGCTCCGTCACCCTCGACGGGCAACCGGTGTGGTGCAACGAGGCCATCTACCGGCACATCGGCATCGTCCCCGAACGGGAGGCGATGTACGACTTCCTCACCGGCCGCGAGTTCGTCCTCGCCAACGCCGAGCTGCACGGCCTCGACGCCAAGGCCGCCCAGCGCGCCCTGGCCACGGTGGAGATGGAGTACGCGCAGGACCGGAAGATCGCCACGTACTCCAAGGGCATGCGGCAGCGCGTGAAGATGGCGAGCGCCCTGGTGCACGACCCGTCGCTGCTCCTGCTGGACGAACCGTTCAACGGCATGGACCCGCGCCAGCGCATGCAGCTGATGGACCTGCTGCGCAGGATGGGCGACGAGGGCCGCACGGTGCTGTTCTCCTCGCACATCCTCGAAGAGGTCGAGCAGCTCGCCCGGCACATCGAGGTCGTCGTCGCCGGACGGCACGCGGCCAGCGGCGACTTCCGCCGGATCCGCCGCCTGATGACCGACCGCCCGCACCGCTACCTGGTGCGCTCCAGCGACGACCGCGCCCTCGCGGCCGCGCTGATCGCCGATCCCTCCACGGCCGGCATCGAGGTCGACCACGCCGAGGGCGCCCTGCGCATCCAGGCCGTCGACTTCGGCCGCTTCACCGCCCTGCTGCCGAAGGTCGCCAGAGACCACGGCATCCGGCTCCTCACGGTCTCGCCGTCCGACGAGTCCCTGGAGTCCGTCTTCTCGTATCTGGTCGCGGCGTAGGAGGCCGAAGATGTACGACCCCACCGTGGCCCGGCTCACCTACCGGGCACTGCTCGGCCGTCGCCGGGCCCTCATCCTCGGCGCGCTGCCGCTGCTGCTGATCGTGATCTCCGCGGTCGTCCGCGCCCTGACCGGGGCCGACGACCAGACCGCCTCCGACGTTCTCGGCGGCTTCGCGCTCGCCACGATGGTGCCGATCGTCGGTGTCATCGCGGGCACGGGCGCGATCGGCCCCGAGATCGACGACGGCTCCGTGGTCTATCTGCTGTCCAAGCCGCTGAAGCGGCCCGCGATCATCTTCACCAAGCTCATCGTCGCCATCGCCGTGACCATGGTCTTCTCGGCCGTGCCGACGCTGATCGCGGGCCTGATCCTGAACGGCAACGGCCAGCAGGTCGCCGTGGCCTACACGGTTGCCGCCCTGGTCTCCTCCATCGCCTACTCGGCGCTGTTCCTGCTGCTGGGCACGGTCTCCCGGCACGCGGTGGTGTTCGGGCTCGTCTACGCCCTGGTCTGGGAGGCGCTGTTCGGGTCCCTGGTGCCGGGCGCGCGCACCCTGAGCGTCCAGCAGTGGTCGCTGGCCGTCGCCCACAAGGTCGCCGACGGCCCGCTGGTCACCTCGGAGGTGGGCCTGCCGACGGCCACCGTGCTGCTGGTGGCGGTCACCGTTCTGGCCACCTGGTACGCCGGCCAGAAACTGCGGTCCCTGACGCTCGCCGGCGAGGAGTGAGCACCCCGGGCCGCCTGCGGTACCGGCCCTCCTCCACGCGCCGTTTATTCGGTGGCGTCCGATTCGGCGGCGGGGCACAGTGGTCGTGCCCCATCCGCCGGGATCGTCCCGGCGTCAGGAACCGGGAGTGGAGGTGGGCGATGTCCATGCACGGCAGTACGCCCGGCTCCCGTCAGGGCGGCCCGAGGCCGGCTCCGGAATAGTCGCCATCCCTCCGTGGAGCCAGGGAACCGCCCGGGGCGGCCGCTTCGAGCACGCGAGCGCCACGCTCGCGTGAGGCCGCCCACCCGGAGGATTGGCCGAGTGGCAAGGCACCGGCTTGCTGAGCCGTGGTCGGGCTGGAAAGCCCGCGCACGTTCGATCCGTGCATCCTCCGCGAGACGTCGTCACCGAGACCTGCCCGCATCGGCTGCGGTTCGTTGCCTGGTGCGGGTCCGGTGCGACCGGTCGCGCCCACGCGGCGGAGCGCATGCCGGACAAGGCCCCGCGACGGGACGCGGCCGGTCAGGCCAGCAGGCGTTCCAGGACCACCGCGATGCCGTCCTCCTCGTGGGAGGCCGTGATCTCGTCGGCCACCGCCTTCAGCTCCGCGTGGGCGTTGGCCATGGCCACGCCCCGGGACGCCCAGGCGAACATCGGGATGTCGTTGGGCATGTCACCGAAGGCGATCGTGTCGGCCGCCTTCAGGCCCAGGCGGCGGGCCGCCAGCGACAGTCCCGTGGCCTTGGACAGGCCGAGCGGGAGCAGCTCCACGACGCCCGCGCCCGCCATGGCCACCGTGACGAAGCCGCCGGCCGCCTGCCGGGCCGCCTCCGCCAGCTCGTCGTCGCCCAGCGTCGGATGCTGTATGTAGATCTTGTTCAGCGGGGCCGCCCACAGGTCGGAGACGTCCGTGAACGGGGTGCCGGGCAGCCTGCCCGCGACCGTGTAGCCCGGGCCGACCAGTACGTCGCCGTCCAGGCCGTCCCGGCTGGCCGCCAGATACAGCGGGCCCACCTCGGCCTCGATCTTGGCCAGGGCGACGCCCGCCAGCTGCCGGTCCAGGGTGACGGAGGTCAGCAGGCGGTGCGCGCCGGCGTCGTACACCTGGGCGCCCTGGCCGCAGACGGCCAGACCGTCGTAGCCGAGGTCGTCCAGGACGTGCCGGGTCCAGGGGACCGCGCGGCCGGTGACGACGATGTGGGCCGCGCCCGCCGCGGTGGCCGCGGCGAGCGCGTCACGGGTGCGCTGCGAGATCGACTCGTCGGAGCGCAGCAGCGTCCCGTCGAGGTCGGTGGCGATGAGCCCGTACGGGAAGCTCACCGGGACACCGGCTCCAGGACCTCACGGCCGCCCAGGTACGGGCGCAGCACCTCGGGGACGCGGACGGAGCCGTCGGCCTGCTGGTGGTTCTCCAGGATCGCCACGATGGTGCGCGGGACGGCGCACAGCGTGCCGTTGAGCGTGGCCAGCGGCTTGACCTGCTTGCCGTCGCGGACCCGGATGGACAGCCGGCGGGCCTGGAACTCGGTGCAGTCCGAGGTGGAGGTCAGCTCGCGGTACTTGCCCTGGGTCGGGATCCACGCCTCACAGTCGAACTTGCGGGCGGCCGAGGCGCCGAGGTCGGCGGAGGCGACGTCGATGACCCGGAACGGCAGCTCCAGCGAGGTCAGCCACTGCTTCTCCCACTCCAGCAGGCGCTGGTGCTCGGCCTGGGAGTCCTCGGGGGAGACGTACGAGAACATCTCGACCTTGTCGAACTGGTGCACGCGGAAGATGCCCCGGGTGTCCTTGCCGTGCGAGCCGGCCTCGCGGCGGAAGCACGGGGAGAAGCCCGCGTAGCGCAGCGGCAGCTGGTCGGCGTCGATGATCTCGTCCATGTGGTAGGCCGCCAGCGGGACCTCGGAGGTGCCGACCAGGTACAGGTCGTCCTTGTCGAGGTGGTAGACGTCCTGGGCGGCCTGGCCGAGGAAGCCGGTGCCGGCCATGGACTGCGGGCGGACCAGCGCGGGGGTCAGCATCGGGGTGAAGCCGGCCGCGGTCGCCTGCGCGATCGCCGCGTTCACCAGGGCCAGCTCCAGCAGGGCGCCGACGCCGGTGAGGAAGTAGAAGCGGGAACCGGAGACCTTGGCGCCGCGCTCGACGTCGATCGCGCCGAGCAGCTGGCCGAGCTCCAGGTGGTCCTTGGGCTCGAAGCCCTCGGCGGCGAAGTCGCGGATCGTGCCGTGCGTCTCCAGCGTGACGAAGTCCTCCTCGCCGCCGACGGGCACGTCGGGGTGGACGAGGTTGCCGAGCCGGAGCAGCAGCTCCTGGGTCTCGGCGTCGGCCGCGTCGCGCTCGGCGTCGGCGGCCTTGACGTCGGCCTTCAGCTGTTCGGCGCGCTTGAGGAGTTCGGCCTTCTCCTCGCCGGCGGCCTTGGGGATCAGCTTGCCGAGCTGCTTCTGCTCGGCGCGCAGCTCGTCGAAGCGGACGCCGGAGGCCCTGCGCCGCTCGTCGGCAGACAGGAGGGAGTCGACGAGCGCGACGTCCTCTCCACGGGCGCGCTGGGACGCGCGCACACGGTCGGGGTCCTCACGAAGCAGGCGAAGGTCAATCACGAGGCCAAGGCTACCGGTGCCGGGTCTCGCCTCACGAATCACTATTACGGTGAGTTCGCATTCGCGGCCTACGTTCCGTTATGCGTTAATTGCCGGACGTGTTCCTTCCTGCCGGCCGCAGGTCAAGGCGAAAGTGTCTCACTCCCTGGGACGGGGCAGGTCGCGGGTGTCCGGTTGACCCGATTCCCTTGTGGGGAACGGGATTTGGCGAGCCGTTTGTCCACAGGGATCCACGCCCTCCCAAGAGTTATCCACAGGCTGTGTGGAAGAACTGTGGACTTCGGAATTGATCACTGGGGAAAGTGCTGCCAGGCCGAAGAATTCCCGGGTCAAACGTCGTCGACGTCCACTTTCGGGTGGAAAAGGGTCGCCCCGAAAGATGAACCAAAGGAAACGGGTGGACGAAGGGTGGACGGGGGAGCGGTGGCCACGGCCGGGCGCCACAGGGCGATTTGTCGACCCTGCGCCCGCCCGCTGTCGACTTGTCCCCAGGTCGAGAAGGGCACCTGTGGATAACTTCTGTGGATAACGTTCGTCAGGTCGTACGACCGGTCAGAAGCGGCCGTCCTGGCAGCGCGCCACCCAGTCCGCCGCCGCCATGAACTCCTCGTCCGACGTCCCCGGCAGGGCCGGCCGGGCCTCGCCCGGCGACATGTCCGCCTGCGGATAGGAACCGAGGAAACGCACCTGGAGGCAGATCCGCCGCAGCCCCATCAGCGCCTCCGCCACCCGCCGGTCGGCGATATGGCCCTCGGCGTCGATGCAGAAGCAGTAGTTGCCGATGCCCGCGCCGGTCGGCCGGGACTGGAGCAGCATCAGGTTGATGCCGCGGGAGGCGAACTCGCCGAGCAGGTCGCGCAGGGCGCCGGGGTGGTCGTCCCGCTGCCACAGCACCACCGAGGTCTTGTCGGCTCCGGTGGGCGCGGCGGGCCGGGCCGGGCGGCCGACCAGCACGAAGCGGGTCTGCGCGTTCTCCGCGTCGTGGATCCCTGTCTCCAGCGCCTGAAGGCCGTACCGGGCGGCGGCGAACTCGCCCGCGAAGGCCGCGTCGTAGCGTCCCTCCTGGACCAGGCGGGCGGCGTCCGCGTTCGAGGCGGCCGACTCCCAGACCGCGTCCGGCAGGTGGGAGCGCATCCAGTTGCGCACCTGCGGCTGGGCCGCCGGGTGGGCGGAGACCGTCTTGATGTCCGCGAGCTTCGTGCCGGGCCGGACCAGCAGCGCGAAGGTGATCGACAGCAGCACTTCGCGGTAGATCATCAGCGGCTCGCCCGCGACCAGCTCGTCCAGGGTCGTGGTGATGCCGCCCTCGACGGAGTTCTCGATCGGCACGAACGCGGCCTCGGCCTCGCCGGTCCGGACCGCGTCCAGCGCCGACTGCACCGACACGTACGGGATCAGCTCCCGGGTGGCGGCCTCCGGAAGCGTGCGCAGGGCGACCTCCGTGAAGGTGCCCTCCGGGCCGAGATAGGCATAGCTCGCTGGCATGGTCCTCACCCTAATGGCCGCGGGGGGACCCGTCGCGGGTGTCTCGGGAATACCACTCGGCCGGGTGGTTTGAACCGGGTTCGTCCCCCAAGCAGCCCCGGTGCTCAAACAGCCCGTCGTTCGGCCCGTCGAGCGTCCCCGCGTAAGCGGCCGGGGTCATCCCTCCAGCAGCCGCTGGCCCACGTACTCGCCCTTCGCCGCCCCGCCCGGCACCGCGAACAGTCCGCTCGCCTCGTGCCGGATGAACCGCGACAGCGCGTCGCCCCGGTCGAGCTTGCGCTGCACCGGGACGAAGCCGCGCAGCGGGTCGGCCTGCCAGCAGATGAAGAGCAGACCGGCATCCGGGGTGCCGTCCGCGTCGATGCCGTCGTGGTAGGAGAAGGGCCGCCGCAGCATGGCCGCGCCGCCGTTGCGGTCGGGCCGGGTGATCCGGGCGTGCGCGTTGAGCGGGACCAGGTAGTCGCCGTTGGCGTCGGCCTTCTCCAGGTCCATCGGGGTCGTCTCGTCACCGCCGGACAGCGGCGCCCCATCGGCCTTGCGGCGCCCGATGACCTGCTCCTGGGCCGTGGCCGACAGCTTCTCCCAGTCGTCCAGGAGCATGCGGATGCGGCGGACGACGGCGTAGGAGCCGTTCGCCATCCACGCCGGCTCGCCCGGGGCGGGCACGAAGATCCGCTTCTCGAAGTCGGGGTCCGAGGGCTTCGGATTGCCGGTGCCGTCGAGCTGGCCCATGAGGTTGCGGGCCGTCATGGGGTGCGCGGTGGCCCCCGGGCTGCGGTTGAAGCCGTTCATCTGCCAGCGCACCCGGGCGGCCGACCCCGCGTCCTTCTGGATCGCCCGCAGCGCGTGGAAGGCCACCAGGGCGTCGTCCGCCCCGATCTGCACCCACAGGTCGCCGTCGCTGCGGGCCTTGTCGAGCCGGTCGGAGGAGAAGTCCGGCAGCGGGTCCAGCGCGGCCGGCCGCTGCTTTTGCAGCCCGGTCCTGTCGAAGAAGCCGTGCCCGAAGCCGAAGGTGACGGTCAGCGAGGACGGCCCCGCGTCCCGGGCCACGTCGGTGTCGTCGTGCGGGGCGGGCTCGCCCGCCATCAGCCGCTCGGCCGTGGCCGACCAGCGGCGCAGCAGGGCCGCCGCCTCCTTGCGGCCCGCGCCCGCCACCAGGTCGAACGCG
>NZ_JACBWZ010000810.1 GCF_013870595.1 Streptomyces sp. WELS2
GCTCTTCCGATCCTGCCCCGGCGGGCCTGGGGCGGGGTGTTCCGGGGCGCGCTGCGCGAGTTCCGGGACGACGAGCTGACCGACCGGGCCGCGGCGCTCACCTACTACAGCGTCTTGTCCCTGTTCCCCGCCCTGCTGGTGCTGGTCTCCCTGCTGTCCGTCATGGGCCGGTCGACCACGGACCGGGTGCTGGCCAACGTCCGCAACCTCGCCCCCGGCCCCGCCCGGGACATCATCGTCCGGTCCGTGGGACAACTGCAGGACAAGGCCGGCGTCGGCTCGGTGATGGCGCTGGTCGGCATCGTGCTGGCAGTGTGGTCGGCGTCCGGCTACGTGGCCGCCTTCATCCGCGCCGCCAACGCCGTCTACGACATGCCCGAGGGCCGCCCGGTGTGGAAGATCCTCCCGGTGCGGGTGGGTGTCACGGTCGCCCTGATGGTGCTCTCCGTGGCCGGCGCGGTCATCGTGGTCTTCACCGGGGGCCTGGCCAAGCGCGCCGGGCAGGCGCTCGGCCTCGGCGACACGGCCCTGACGGCGTGGTCCATCGCGAAGTGGCCGGTGCTCGTCCTGCTGGTCACCGTCATGATCGCGATCCTGTACTGGGCGACCCCCAACGCCAAGGTCAGGGGCTTCAGGTGGATCACCCCGGGCAGCGTCCTCGCCCTGCTGATCTGGCTGGTGGCCTCCGCCGGCTTCGCGTTCTACGTCGCCGGTTTCGCCTCGTACAACAAGACCTACGGCGCGATGGCCGGCGTCATCGTCTTCCTGGTCTGGCTGTGGATCACCAACCTGGCCATCCTGCTGGGCCTGGAGTTCGACGCGGAGACCCTGCGGCAGCGGGCCATCGCCGGCGGCCACCCGCCCCACGCCGAGCCCTATGTGCGGCCGCGCGACACCCGGAAGTGGGACGAGGAGGACGTACGCCGCCTGGACCGGCCATGACGCGCACACCCTCCCCGGCCCGGCCGTCTCAGGCCGCGTAGCCGCCGTCCACCGAGAACTCCGCGCCCGTCACATAGGCCGCCTCCGGCCCGGCGAGGAACGCCACCATGGACGCCACCTCGTCGGCCGTGCCGAACCGGCCGAGAGCGGTCATGGCCGCCTGACCGGAGGCGTACGGGCCGTCCGCCGGGTTCATGTCGGTGTCGGTCGGGCCGGGATGCACCACGTTCGCCGTGATGCCGCGCCCGGCCAGCTCCCGCGCCAGCGCCTTCGTCAGCCCGACCACGGCGGACTTGCTCATCGCGTACAGCGTGGCCCCGGGCCCCGGCACCCGTGCGGTGAGACAGCTGCCGACGGTGATGATCCGCCCGCCGGATGCCATCACCCCGGCGGCGGACCGGGCCGCGAGGAACACACCCCGCACGTTCACCGCGAGGACCCGGTCGACGTCGGCGAGCGACAGGTTCTCCAGCGGCTCCATCACCCCGACGGCCGCGTTGGCCACCAGGACGTCCAGCCCGCCCAGTTCCCCGGCGGCCCGCCGTACCGCGTCCGCGGCCTCCGCCGCGTCCGCCGAGTCGGCGCGCAGGGCCAGCGCCCGCCGCCCCAGCGCCTCGATGTCCCGTACGACCGCGTCGGCCGCCTCCTTGTCGTGCACATATGTCAGGGCGACGTCCGCGCCCTCCCGGGCCAGCCGCCGGGCCGTCGCCGCGCCGATGCCCCGGCTGCCGCCGGTGACCAGGGCCGTCCCGCCGTTCAGAAGCTCTCGTGAAGTCATGTGTCCATCCCACCGTCCGGGCCGCGGGAGCACCGGCGGGGAACGGACATCGACCTGCCCGGGGCGGGTGCGGTCAGCCGGCCAGGGGGCCGCGCGGGCTGATCAGGCCGGTCTCGTAGGCGAGGATGGTGGCCTGGACCCGGTCGCGCAGCCCGAGTTTGGACAGCAGCGCGTTGACATGGCTCTTGACCGTGCCGGTGGTGACGCCGAGTTCGGCGCCGATCTCCGCGTTGGTCAGCCCGGAGGCGATCTTCAGCAGGACCTCGCGTTCCCGCTGGGTGAGCCGGCCCAGCGGTCCGCCGGCCACGGGCGGGGGAGGGGTGCTGCGGGCGAAGGTGTGGATGAGCCGGCCGGTCACGGCGGGCGCCAGGATGCCGTCGCCGGCCGCGACCACCCGGATCGCGGACAGCAGTTCGTCGGGCCGGGCGTCCTTCAGCAGGAACCCGGACGCCCCGGCCCGCAGCGCCTCGTACACGTACTCGTCGAGGTCGAACGTGGTGAGCACCAGCACCCGCGGTCCGCCGGACGGCGCGGTGATCAGCCGGGTTGCGGTGAGCCCGTCCATGCCCGGCATCCGGATGTCCATCAGGACGACGTCGGCCTCCCGTGCCGCGGCGAGCGACACGGCCGTCGCCCCGTCACCGGCCTCGGCCACCACGGTCAGATCGGGTTCGGCGTCCACGATGGCCGCGAATCCGGCGCGGACCACGGCCTGGTCGTCGACGACGATCACGCGTATGGCGACGGGAACACCTCCTGGACGGGGGCTCCGGGAGCCCCGGCCGGCAACGACACCCGTAGCGTACCGGCCGGTTCGCACACCATCCGCCCCTCACCGGCGGCGACCTGCACCCGCAGGCGTTCGGCGACCGGACCCGCGACGGCCAGCCGGACCCCGGTCACCGTGATCCGCAGGGTGCCGCGGCGGCGCCGCAGGGTCACCCGCGCCGGGCCCAGGTCGCCCGCGCCGAGCGCGGCCTCGACGATCCGGTACACCGACACCTGCGTGGACGG
>NZ_JACBWZ010000811.1 GCF_013870595.1 Streptomyces sp. WELS2
GGCCCGGATCTTGTCGCCCATCAGCGCGATCGCGTCCGCCGGCGGGCCGATGAAGACCAGCCCCGCCTCCTCGCACGCCCGCGCGAAGGCCGCGTTCTCCGCGAGGAAGCCGTACCCGGGGTGGACGGCCTGGGCGCCGGTGCGCGCGGCGGCCTCCAGCAGCCGCTCCACCGACAGATAGCTCTCGGTGGCCGGCGCCGGACCGATCCGTACCGCCGTGTCGGCCTCCCGTACGTGCCGCGCGTCGGCGTCGGCGTCGGAGAAGACCGCCACCGAGCGCACGCCCAGGGCGCGCAGCGTACGGATCACGCGTACGGCGATCTCGCCCCGGTTGGCCACCAGCACTGTGTCGAACACGGTTCCCCTCCTCACATCCGGAAGACGCCGAACTGGGGGTCTCCCAGAGGCGCGTTGGCGCAGGCCGTCAGGGCCAGACCGAGGACCTGACGGGTGTCCAGCGGGTCGATCACTCCGTCGTCCCAGAGCCGGGCGGTGGCGTAGTAGGCGTTGCCCTGGCGCTCGTACTGGGCGCGGATCGGCGCCTTGAACGCCTCTTCCTCATCGGCGGGCCACTGCTCGCCGCGCCCCTCCAGCTGGTCCCGCTTGACGGTCGCCAGCACGGACGCGGCCTGCTCGCCGCCCATCACGGAGATCTTGGCGTTGGGCCACATCCACAGGAAGCGCGGGGAGTAGGCCCGGCCGCACATCGAGTAGTTGCCCGCGCCGTAGGAGCCGCCGACCACCACCGTCAGCTTGGGCACGCGCGTGCAGGCCACCGCGGTGACCATCTTGGCGCCGTGCTTGGCGATGCCCCCCGCCTCGTAGTCCTTGCCGACCATGAAGCCCGAGATGTTCTGGAGGAACACCAGCGGGATGCCGCGCTGGTCGCACAGCTCGATGAAGTGGGCGCCCTTCTGGGCGGACTCGGAGAACAGGATGCCGTTGTTGGCGACGATCCCCACCGGGTGGCCGTGGATCCGCGCGAACCCGGTGACCAGGGTCTGCCCGAACTCCGCCTTGAACTCGGCGAACCGCGAGCCGTCGACCACGCGCGCGATGATCTCGCGGACGTCGTAGGGGGTACGGGAGTCGACCGGGACGGCGCCGTAGAGCCCGTACGGGTCCACCTTGGGTTCGACGGACGGCCGGACCTCCCAGGGCAGCGACCGCCGGGCGGGGAGCGTGGCCACGATGTCCCGGACGATCCTGAGCGCGTGCGCGTCGTCCTCGGCGAGGTGGTCGGTGACCCCGGAGACCCGGGAGTGCACCTCGCCGCCGCCCAGTTCCTCGGCGGTGACGACCTCGCCGGTGGCCGCCTTCACCAGGGGCGGCCCGCCCAGGAAGATCGTGCCCTGGTTCCGCACGATCACGGCCTCGTCGCTCATCGCCGGGACGTACGCCCCGCCCGCCGTGCAGGAGCCCATGACGGCCGCGATCTGCGGGATGCCCGCGCCGGACATGCGGGCCTGGTTGTAGAAGATCCGGCCGAAGTGGTCCCGGTCGGGGAAGACCTCGTCCTGCATCGGCAGGAAGGCCCCGCCGGAGTCGACCAGATAGACGCACGGCAGCCGGTTGTCCAGGGCCACCTCCTGGGCGCGCAGGTGTTTCTTGACCGTCATCGGGTAGTACGTGCCGCCCTTGACCGTGGCGTCGTTCGCCACGATCACGCACTCGCGGCCGCTGACCCGCCCGATGCCGGCGATCACGCCGGCGGCCGGGGCCTGCCCGTCGTACATCCCGTCGGCCGCGAGCGGCGCCAGCTCCAGGAAGGGCGATCCCGGGTCGAGCAGTGTGTCCACCCTGTCCCTGGGCAGCAGCTTGCCGCGCGCGGTGTGCCGGGCGCGGGCCTTCTCGCCGCCGCCGAGGGCCGCCGCGGCGAGTTTGCCGCGCAGCTCCTCCACGAGCTGGAGATGGGCCTCCTCGTTGGCCCGCCAGCCCTCCGACGCGGGATCGGCCGCGCTGTGAAGCTCCGGTGCCTCCTGCATCCTGCGGTCCCCTCACCGGTGTCCGAACCTGTTAATGAGCGTTAACCATTCCCTTCAGGTTAACGACCGCTAACGTCGCTGTCTAGAATTGACGGCATGGCCAGCAGAACCGACGCCCCCACCCGCCGCGAGCAGATCCTCAAGGAGGCCGCGCGGCTCTTCGCCGAACGCGGATTCCACGGCGTCGGTGTCGACGAGATAGGCGCCGCGGTCGGCATCAGCGGCCCCGGGCTGTACCGGCACTTCCCGGGCAAGGACGCGATGCTCGCCGAGCTGCTGGTCGGCATCAGCGGACAGCTCCTCACCGGTGCGCGGCGCCGGCTGGCGGAGGCCGACGGGATCCCCGCGACCCGCGTGCTGGACTCCCTGATCGAGGGCCACATCGACTTCGCCCTGGACGACCGCCCGCTGATCACCCTGCACGACCGCGAGCTGGACCGGCTGCGCGACAGCGACCGCAAGCTGGTGCGCCAGCTCCAGCGGCAGTACGTGGAGTTGTGGGTGCAGGTGGTCCGCGAGGCCTACCCGGGCCTGACCGAACCGGCCGCCCGCTCGGCCGTCCACTCCGTCTTCGGCCTGCTCAACTCCACCCCCCACCTCGGCCGCGCCGGCACGCTCCCCGGCCGGGGAACGACGGCGGACCTCCTGCACCGGATGGCACGGGGGGCGTTCGAGGCGGCCGGGCAGGAGTAGCCGCAGGGCGTTTTCCCCGCCGGGGAGGCGGCGGCCGTGGGCCCGTCGAGGAG
>NZ_JACBWZ010000812.1 GCF_013870595.1 Streptomyces sp. WELS2
CCCGTCCCACCCGTCAGCGCTCATCGCGGAAAGCCCCCGACACCGACCCAGCCCAACCCGTCACCGGCTCAGACTGCCACACCCCACGCCGCCAGGCGCCCCCGCGCACCCCATCCACTCATCCGAGCGCACTTACCCGAACACCCCACGAACACAACCGAGTTACCCCACCACCAACCCACCCCTACGACCGCCCGGCGAACCACCGACCCACCCCCCTGCGAAGCACCCCGACGGACTGCCACGCCAGGCCGCCCGCGTCACCTCGCCCAGCGAGCCACCGCGGCTACGACCGGCCGCCATGCCGACTGCTCGCAGCGCTGCGTTCCCCGTTCTGCTGTTGCCCTACGGCTCCCTCGCAGCACTGCGCAGAGGCCGCCGCGCCAGGGCCGCTGTGCGGACCACTCCACGGGCCCCGCAGCGCGGCGATTGGCGACACGGCCCGGAGGCCACCGCCCCAGGACCACCCGGCAACGGCGCAGCGGCTCGCCGCTCCCCTCGACCCCTGACGTCCGACGCCTGGCGTCCGGTCCCCGGCAGCGCCGTACCCCGCACCCACCGCCCACCCCACCCGCAGCCGCCGACGGCGGGCGGCCCCCACGGGGGCCACCCGCACGCGACCGCGACAGCCGCACGGTGGTGCGGGTGGGAACACGAATCCGCCGAAGGCGAAGCCGAGCCGCGCCTACAGCGACACCGGCCGGGACCGCAGTCCCTCCAGCAGGATGTCCAGCAACCGGGCCGAAGCCGCCGCCTGCTGCGCCGCATCCGGCAGGGACGGCGCCGCCGTGGCGATCACCAGCAGCACGTCCGCCACCGACACATCCGCCCGCAGCTCACCCGCCGCCCGAGCCCGCTCCACCAACTGCCCGACCACGTCGAGCAGCGCCCCGGCCCCGGCATCGTCGGCGCCCAGGGAGGGCTCGTCCGGTACCAGCCGCAGCTCACCGTTCCCCGGCTGCACCCGCTGCTGAGGCACCCGCGCCTCCTCGCCCGACGCACCCGACCCGTCGGAACCGGCGGAGCGGACCCGCAGCACCTGCGGCGGCAGCAACCGTCCCGCCCCCGACGCCACCGAGGTCCGCAGGAACCGCGACAGCGCCGACCACGGCTCGTCCTCCTGCCCGAGCGCGGCCCGCGCCTGCTCGGTCAGCCGCGCGGTCTCCTCCTCGGCGATCCGCCGGACCAGCACGTCCTTGCTGGGAAAGCGCCGGTACACCGTGCCGACCCCGACCCGGGCGCGCCGCGCCACGTCCTCCATCGGCGCGCCGTACCCCAGCTCGCCGAACACCTCACGCGCCGCGCGCAGCACGTGCTCCAGATTGCGCTGCGCGTCGACCCGCAGCGGAGTCGTCCGCGCCCCGTCCGCGCGTCCGCCACCCGCCGCCGTACTCATCGTTCTGCCGCCGGGCGCGATGGCGGCAGCCGATGCCCAATGCGTGTCCTGAACATGCATGCGTTCCCCCGGTAATGACGTCTCCCCCCGGAGACTCTCCCCGCCACTGGCTGCGAAGCGCGCGGAACGGGATCGGTTCCGACCGGATCCGCCCGTCGCGGGCCCGTTCGACCACATTCCCTACACTCCGTCGACACACGAACATAGTTGAGAGGGAGTCAATTCAGAAGGGGGACGTTCCGTACAGTGCGCCCCCCGATCGGAGTACGGGGCGTGTACGTCCCGATTCCCTCCCTTCCCACCCACTCGCCCGCCCCCGCTGACCTGCCCCGTTTCCTCCCGTACGGGCGCCCCCGCCGGTCCCGCGTACACCCGGCCGCCGGTCACACGAATTGCCGGGCCTGTGGACAAACCCCAGCGCCGGGTGCGTCATGGGATGGTGAAGGAACGTGCGCGCATTCTGGTTGTCGGCGGCGGCTACGTCGGGATGTACACGGCCCTGCGCCTCCAGCGGAGGCTGAAGGCGGAGCTGAGCAGGGGCGAGGCCGAGATCACGGTCGTCACCCCCGACCCCTACATGACGTACCAGCCGTTCCTTCCCGAGGCCGCCGCGGGCTCGATCTCCCCGCGGCACGTCGTCGTACCGCTGCGCCGCGTCCTGCACCGGTGTCACGTCGTGGTCGGCGAGGTCACCTCCATCGACCACGCGGTGCGCACGGCCGCCGTTACCACGCTCGCCACCGCCGACAGGGGCGGCTCCGCCGAGCTGCTCGGCTACGACGAACTGGTGCTCGCCCCCGGCTCGGTCTCCCGCGTCCTGCCCGTGCCCGGCCTCGCCGAGTACGGCATCGGCTTCAAGACCGTCGAAGAGGCCATCGGCCTGCGCAACCACGTGATCGAGCAGATGGACATCGCCTCCTCCACCCGCGACCCCGCGATCCGCGACGCCGCCCTCACCTTCGTCTTCGTCGGCGGCGGCTACGCGGGCGTCGAGGCCCTCGGCGAACTGGAGGACATGGCCCGCTACGCCGCGCGCTACTACCACAACCTCCGCCCCGAGGACATGAAGTGGATCCTCGTGGAGGCCACCGACCGGATCCTGCCGGAGGTCGGCCCGGAGATGGGCCGCTACACCGTCACCCAGCTGCGCCGCCGCAACATCCAGGTGCTGCTGGACACCCGCCTGGAGTCCTGCGCCGACCGGGTCGCCGTCCTCAGCGACGGCCAGCGCTTCCCGACCCGCACGCTCGTGTGGACGGCCGGCGTCAAACCGCACCCGCTGATCGCCGCCACGGACCTGCCCCGCACCGACCGCGGCCGGCTGCGCTGCACCG
>NZ_JACBWZ010000813.1 GCF_013870595.1 Streptomyces sp. WELS2
TCGACACCTACGACGACGTACGGGCGGGCAGCGGCACCAGCAAGTGGAACGGCCCCAACCCGCTGACCATCGACACCTCCCGCTCGGGCTCCTCCTACGTGCTGCGCGACACCACCCGGCCCGGACTGCAGTGTTCGGACTACAGCGGCGGTCTGTTCACCAAGGCGACCGACAACTGGGGCACCGGCAACCCCACGAGCAAGGAAACCGGCTGCGTGGACGCGATGTTCGCCGCGCAGAAGGAATCGGACATGCTCAAGAACTGGCTCGGCCGCAACGGGCATGACGGCAACGGCGGCAGCTGGCCGGTCCGCGTCGGCCTCAACGAGCTGAACGCGTACTGGGACGGCTCCACCATCACCATCGGTCACAACAGCGCGAACGAGTGGATCGCCGGGATCGACGTGGTGGGACACGAGTTCGGGCACGGCCTGGACTCCTTCACCCCCGGCGGGGCCAACCACGAGAGCGGACTGGGCGAGGCGACCGGCGACATCATGGGCGCCCTGACCGAGGCGTACGCCAACGAGCCGGCGCCGTACGACACTCCCGACTACACCGTCGGCGAGATGATCAACCTCCAGGGCCGCGGCCCGATCCGCAACATGTACAACCCCGGCCAGGTCGGCAACGACCCCAACTGCTACTCCGCGTCGATACCGCAGACCGAGGAACACGCGGCGGCCGGCCCGCTCAACCACTGGTTCTACCTGCTGGCCGAGGGCTCCAACCCCGGTGGCGGAAAGCCCTCCAGCCCCACCTGCAACAACTCCACCGTCACCGGCGTCGGCATCCAGAACGCGGGCAAGGTGTTCTACGGGGCCATGCTGCTCAAGACCAGCGGCATGACGTACAAGCGCTACCGGACCGCCACACTCACCACGGCGAAGAACCTCGACGCCGGTTGCTCCCTGTTCAACTCCACCAAGGCCGCCTGGGACGCGATCAGCGTGCCCGCGCAGACCGGCGACCCGACCTGCACCGGGGAACAGACCGACTTCTCGCTGGCACTCGGCCCCACCTCGGGTGACGTCGACGCGGGCTCCTCGGCGCGCGCCACCGTCAGCACCAGCACCGTCTCCGGCGGCGCCCAGCAGGTCTCGCTGACCGCCTCCGGCGCGCCGGCCGGGGTGAACGTCTCCTTCAGCCCGGCGACGGTCACCTCCGGCAACAGCTCCACGATGACGGTCTCCACCTCGTCGGCCACGGCCGCCGGAACCTACCAGCTCACGGTCACGGGTACCGCCGGCACCAGGACCCACACCGCCCAGTACACGCTGCGGGTGGGCGGTGGCGGCGGCAACCCGTCCACCCCGCCGGACGTCGACGTGGCCAAGGTCCAGGCGCACCTGACCCAGCTGAACACCATCGCCTCGCAGAACGGCGGCAACCGCCGCTCCACCACGGCCGGTTACCGGGCCTCGCTCGCCTACGTCAAGGACCGCCTCCAGGCGGCCGGTTACACGGTCACCGAGCAGAGCTGCACCTCCGGCTGCACCGCGGGAGCGGGCAACAACCTGATCGCCGAGTGGCCGCAGGGCGACGCGAACAACGTCTACATGTTCGGCGCACACCTCGACAGCGTGTCCGCCGGGCCCGGCATCAACGACAACGGCTCCGGCTCCGCCGCGCTCCTGGAGAACGCGCTGACCCTGGCGCAGTCCAACCCGGCCATGAAGAACCGGGTCCGCTTCGCCTGGTGGACCGACGAGGAGCAGGGCCTGAACGGCTCCGGCTTCTACGCCCGTTCGCTCTCCACGACCGAACGCGCCCGGATCAAGGCGTACTACAACTTCGACATGGTCGCCTCGACCAACGCGGGTTACTTCGTCAACAACCTGAACTCGACCGCCGCGGCACCGATGAAGGCCTACTGGGACTCCCTGGGCCTGGCCCCGCAGGAGAACGTCGAGGGCCAGGGCCGCTCCGACGACTACTCCTTCCAGCAGGCAGGCATCCCCACCTCCGGCTACGCCACCGGCGCCTCGGCGGTGAAGTCCGCCGCCGAGGCCGCCAAGTGGGGCGGCACCGCGGGCCGCGCCTACGACTCGTGCTACCACTCCGCCTGTGACACCACCGGCAACATCAACGCCACCGCGCTGAACCGCAGCGCGGACGGGATCGCGTACACGATCTGGAAGACGGCCGTCGGTGACGCGCCCGCGCCGGCCGACGACTTCTCGATCTCCGCCAACCCGGCCGCCGGCACCGTCTCACCGGGCTCGTCCGCCACGGTCACCATATCCACCGCGACCACCAGCGGAAACGCCCAGACCGTGAGGCTGTCGGCGTCCGGCGCCCCGGAGGGTGTGAGCGTGTCGTTCAGCCCGTCCTCGGTGACCTCCGGCCAGTCCTCGACCGCCACCGTGCAGGTCGCCGCCGGGACGCCGAGCGGCACATACACCCTCACCATCACGGGAACGGGCGGGGCCGCCCACACCACCACCTACACCCTCACCGTGCCCGGCGGTGGCGGCGGTGACACCACCTGGCAGGTGGGCGCCACCTACGCTGCCGGTGATGTCGTGACCTACGACGGCGTCAGCTACCGGTGCATCCAGGGCCACACCGCCTACCCGGGCTGGGAGCCGCCGAACGTGCCCGCCCTGTGGCAGCGCGTCTGAGGTAGCCCACGGCAGGACTCGCCCGTACGACCGCACACCCCGGCCCCGGCCGGTCCCCGTGGGACGGGACCGGCCGGGGCTCCGCCACGCGCGGCCGCCAGGTATG
>NZ_JACBWZ010000814.1 GCF_013870595.1 Streptomyces sp. WELS2
GCCCGGCAGGCGAGTGCCGCCCAGGTGGAGGACGGCCAGGCCGGCGGGCCGGTGCGGGGCCGCTCCCCCGCCACGAGGCGTACGGACACTGAGCGAGCGGGGCGGCCGGGGTCTGCTCCCGGCGGCTCGGGCGGAAGGAGCCGATGAGACCATGGCCACCACGGACGGACTCACCGACGACGCGCTCGACCTGCGGTTCATCGGCAATGCCACGGTGCTGCTGCGGTACGGCCCGCTGACCCTGCTGACCGACCCGAACTTCCTGCACCGCGGCGAGTACGCCCATCTCGGTTACGGGCTGCTGAGCCGACGCCTGACGGAGCCCGCGCTCGCCCCGGAGGACCTGCCCCGCCTCGACGGCGTCGTGCTCTCCCATCTGCACGGCGATCACTGGGACCGCAGGGCCCGCCGGTCCCTGGACCGTACGGTCCCGGTCCTCAGCACTCCCCATGCCGCACGGCGCCTGAAAGTGGTGCACGGTTTCCGCCGGACGGCGGGACTGCGGACCTGGCAGGCGCTCACCCTCGAGGGGGCGGGGGTACGGGCAACGGTCACCGCGCTGCCCGGCCGGCACGCCGGGCACCCGGTGCTGCGCGGGCTGCTGCCGCCCGTGATGGGCAGCATGATCGAGTTCGGTCCGGTGGGCGGACCGACACGGCTGCGGCTGTACATCTCCGGTGACACGCTCCTCTACGACGGCCTGGAGGAGATCGGCCGCCGCTTCCCGGCCGCCGACCTGGCCGTCCTCCACCTGGGCGGCACTCGCCTGCCGGGCGGGTTCCTGGTCACCATGAACGGCGCACAGGGCGCCGAACTGGTCCGGCGTCTTCGTCCCCGCGCCGTCCTGCCGGTGCATTACGAGGACTACACGGTGATGCGCTCACCGCTGTCCGCCTTCCTGGCCGAGGCCGGCCGGCTGGGCCTCGCGGACCGGATCGTGCCCTGCCCGCACGGCGGCCGGGCGCTCCTGCCGGCCGGTCCCGGAGCGACACCCGTGGTGTACTGACCGGTGCGTCGATCCACGCTCGGCCCGCGTCCGGGACGGCTCCTGCGGCGCCGGTCAGGACGACGTGTGCGGAAGCCGCTCGCCGTGGACGCCCGCGGGCACGGTCGCGTCGAGCAGGAGCAGGGCGTCGTGGTCGGGGGTGCCGGGTTCGGCGGTGTAGACGCCGACGCGCTGTCCGGGGGTGCCGTCCAGGTGCATGGTCTGGCAGGTGAGGGTGAGGGTTCCGACGCGGGGATGGTGGAAGGTCTTCTGCGCGGGCTTGCGGCCGGCGACCTCGTAGCGTTCCCAGAGCCGGGCGAAGTCACCGCTCTTGAGGAGGAGTTCACCGACGAGGTTGGTCAGGTCGGGGGCGTCGGGCGCGGTGCCTGCGATGGCGCGCAGGCGGGCGACGCAGCCGGTGACCTGCCGGTCCCAGTCGGTGAACAGGTCGCGGGCCGCGGGGTGGAGGAAGAGGTAGCGCGCCAGGTTGCGGTGCCCGGCCGGCCAGTCCTCCAGGCCCGCGTACAGGGTGAGGCCGCCGGGGTTCCAGGCGAGTACGTCCATGCTGCGGCTGATGACGTAGGCGGGGTAGGGGCGCAGCGACTCCAGGATCAGCTTCAGGTGCGGGCGCACGGTGCGGCTGGGCGCGGGCGGTGGTTCGGGCGCGTATCGGGCGGCCCGGGCGGCGAGCTCCCGCAGGTGCTGGTGTTCCTGGTCGTCCAGGCGCAGGGCGCGGGCGAGCGCGTCGAGGACGGCGGGGCTGGGCCGGGTCTCCTTGCCGCGTTCCAGCCGTACGTAGTAGTCGACGCTGATCCCGGCGAGGGTGGCCAGTTCCTCGCGCCGCAGCCCCGGGGTCCGGCGCAGGCCGGGGCCCACGGTGAGGCCGGCCTGCCGGGGGCTGGTCCGGGTACGGCGGGCGCGCAGGAAGCGGCCCAGTTCCGCGCCCTCGCTGCTGCCGGTGGGGTGTTCGGATGCCATGGCCTCAGTCTCACACCGCTGTGAGCCGAGCGGCGGCGAGGTGGGGGGCCCTGTCATTACCCCCGTACGACCCGGCCTGCCTGTCGGCGCGCCAAGGCGCGACGGTGGAGAGGTGACAAGCCGGGAACGCGGAGGGCACCGGCACCCGGTCGTCACCGACGACCACCCCGCCCGGCCGCCGTCCCGTCCGACGACCATCCTGTCCGTCCGCCGCCGTGCGCGGCACTCGTATAACCGTTGGGAGTTCCCTTCTCTCATGCGTGCAGCAGTGATGTACGGAGCCGGAGACGTCCGCGTCGAGGAGCGGCCCGATCCGAGGGTCGTGAAGCCGACCGACGCCGTCGTGCGCACGGTGGCCTCCTGTGTGTGCGGCAGCGACCTGTGGCCGTACCGGTCCATGCCCGCCGGTGACACCGGACGCCTCATGGGGCACGAGTTCCTCGGCGTCGTCGAGGAGACCGGCGCGGACGTGCCCGGGCTGAAGCCGGGTGACCTGGTCGTCGCCCCCTTCACCTACAGCGACGGCACGTGTGACTACTGCGCCAGCGGGCTGCACTTCTCGTGCCGCAACGGCGGCCGGTACGGGGCCGACGGGGTCGACGGCGGCCAGGGCGAGGCGGTACGCGTACCGTACGCGGCCGGCACCCTGGTCAAGCTGCCGGTGTCCGCCGACTCGGCCCTGCTGCCGTCGCTGCTGGCGCTGTCGGACGTGATGACCACCGGTCATCACGGCGCGGTCACCGCCGGCGTCGGCCGCGGCGACACG
>NZ_JACBWZ010000815.1 GCF_013870595.1 Streptomyces sp. WELS2
CACGCCGCCCGGTACCGGTCGGTGACGTCGACCACGACGGTGACCGTGCCGAGGCCGGTGCGGTGCTCGCGTTCGGTGCGCAGCAGCAGCGGGGCCGGGCCGCCGGGCCGGACCCGGGCCGGGGTGGGCTGACCGGTTTCCATGGGCGGAGGGCTTCCTGGGCGGGGAGGAAGGATCGGCCGGCCGCTTCTTGACCGGGGGTTCACTGTGCCCGCACCCGGTGCCGGAGGCAACGACGCTCCCTGGCGTGTCGTGGCGCCGGCCGGTCAGCCGACGTACCGCCGCGCGGGTGAGTCCCGGCGGGCGCGTTCCAGCGTGGCGATCCGGCGTTCCAGGTCCGGCGGTACGGGGTCGCGCTGGCGCAGCACCCACGGCAGTCCGGCGGTGGCGTGGGCGAAGGCGCGGGCGGAGGCGGCGTCCCGGGGCACGGTCCGGATCAGGTGGCCGGTGCGGCGCAGCGCCGGCAGCAGGGGACGGCGCAGCCAGGTGAACCACAGGGTGTTGCGCAGGCCGAGGACGCGGCGGGCGGTGCTGTCGCGCAACCGGGAGGCGTGGTGGTGGACGGTGAGTTCCCCGGCGTAGGCGAGCCACCAGCCCTGACGCTGGAGGTCGCAGGCGAGCAGCTCCTCCTCGCCGCCGAGCCACAGGCCGGGGTGGAAGCCGCCGGCGGCCCGGAAGGCCTCGGTGCGCAGCACGGTGGCGGCGGCCAGGAAGGAGCCGAGCGCGGGCCCGGGCAGCCAGTCGGGGCCGGTCAGCGGGGAGTCGCGCAGCTCGGGGACGACCGGGTCCTCGGTGCCGTCGGGCTCGACCAGGATCCGGGCGGTGACGGCGGCCAGCCGCGGCCGGGGGTCCAGCAGTCCTCCTCCTCCAGCACCTCGCCGCCGAAGTTCTTCAGCAGCGCCTCCAGGCCGCCGTCGAAGCCCTGTCCGACCGCGGCGAACCGCCATCCGTCCTTGAAGTAGAAGTCGCCGAGCATCACGGCCCGCTCGGTGGAGAACTCGGAGCCGTCGAAGGAGTACCGCGCGACCTCCTCGCCACCCGCCACGATGCGCAGGTACCCGGGGCCTATCTGCGACATCTGGCCGGCGCCGTCGATGGTCGCCGTGAAGGACAGCTTGCGGATCTCGGAGGGGATCCGGTCGAGGGTGACCCGGAAGGACTCGGTGTCGCCCGCCTGCGCGCCCAGCAGCCGGATCGACTCCTCGGGCGACTTCGGCTGGTTGAAGAAGACGAAGTACCGGTCGTCCGAGAGCCGTTCGTCGGCGTCCAGGCCGAAGCAGCTGATGTCGAAGGTCAGACCGGGAGCCGAGATCTGCACGCCTACGTACAGATCCGTGCCCAGCGTGAGGTCACTGATCCTGGCCTTGTGGCCGCGTTGGAATTCCCTGGCCATGCGTTACGACCGTCCCCCATCCCGAGTATGAGTGCGTCGCGCCAGGCTAACGGCAAACACCGACAACTCCGCCGAAGGGTCCTGGTCGGTACAGAGCCGGTACACGATCACACCGGACCGCGGACACGGCTGGGCCGGAAGCCCGGACACGGCTCGGCCGGGGCGGCCGAACGTCGGGCCGGCACGACGCCTTCTGGCGCCGCGCCACAGGGCGTCAGGCGTTCCGTCCGCCGCGCGCGCCCGGCACGTGCGGCAGCCGCGCGGCGGCGACGACCCCCTCGAGGTAGCCGCGGGCCCGCTCGGTCCGGGGATAGGCCTCCAGCAGCCGCCAGAAGTCCGGGCCGTGCCCGGGGACCAGCAGATGGGCCAGTTCGTGGCAGAGCACGTAGTCCACGACGTACTCCGGCATCCCCTGCAAGCGGTGCGAGAGCCGGATGCTGCCCTCGGCGGGGGTGCACGAACCCCAGCGGGTGTTCTGGTTGGTTACCCAGCGCACGGAGGCGGGGCGGGCGCGGCCGGCGAAGTACTGGGCCGACAGCCGTGCGGCGCGCTCGGCCAGCTCGGCGTCGCCCAGCGTCTTCCTGCTCTCCTGGGCGGCGAGTTTGTCGAGCATGACGGTCACCCAGCGCTGCTCCTCCGCCTTGGACATCCGGGCGGGGATGAGTACGACGGTCCGATCGCCCTCGCGGTACGCGGAGACCGTGCGACGGCGCCGGGCGCTCCTGCGGACCTCGATCGCGCTCGCCCCCGAGCCGCCGGGCGGCTGGGTCGTCGTGCTGCGCTGTGGTTCACCGGCGCGGTACAGAGGGTCGGCGGGCACGCCCCGACGTTACCCGGTGGGCGAGGGCAAAGTCGCGGGCCCGGAAGGGTTCGCCGTCGATCCCCCACCATGTGTTGGATTCGTACGATCGCTCCGCCGATCTTGTTTGCCCATGTTCATCCCGCTGTTGACCGGTCACGCACCCCGGATTCGTACGACAAACCAGTCGGCCTGTGGATAACTTTCGGCGCCCGGCGACCGGCCCGGGCATGCTGGCAGGCGTCGGCGGAGCGTGACCGGTTTCACCGGCGAATGCACGGTCCGCTCCGCTCTTCCGCTCTTTTCCGCTTTTTCCGCTTTTTCCGCGCTGGTCTTTTCCGTACGGGGGTCCGACATGCATCCGATGGTGAAGCCCGCGCTGCGGCGCGGCTGGCGCGACCGCGGCACCGTGCAGTTCGGGATGACCCCGGCGCACGCGGTGACGCTGGGCCCGGTGGACCCGGTGACGGAGGGCCTGCTGAAGCTGCTCGACGGCACCCGCGGTCTGGCGTCGCTGCGGGCGCAGAGC
>NZ_JACBWZ010000816.1 GCF_013870595.1 Streptomyces sp. WELS2
GGCAACACCAGCCACACGGTCCCCGTCAGGACGCCCAGCAGGGCGTGCGCCACCCGCACCCGTATGTGCGCGGTGGCACGCCGGGGCCGGCCCCGGATCGGGAAGGACGTCACCTTTCGGAGCGTAGGGGCGGGTGGACGGCCCCGCGAGCGGGGCGGATGCGGGCGGGGCACCGGCCACACGAGGGGGCGCAATGGACGAGCGGCGGACGGACGAGGCCCGGGGCGACGACGGCCGCCCGGACGGGCACCCGGCCGGGCGGAGCCCCGCGCACCCCTCGCAGCCCCCCGAGAGCCCGGAGGCCGGAACGGACGCGGACCACAGCGCAGCGAACACCCCGGCCCCGGACGCCCCCGACCCGGCCGCCACCCCACCGGCCCGGCCCGCCTCCCGCTCCCGCAAGCGCCGCGTCCTCGGGCTCCTCGGCGCCCTCCTCGCCCTGCTCGTGCTCCCGCCGCTCACCGCCGAGACCGCGCTGCGGATCAACTACACCGGTGACCCGGCGCCCGGCACCCGCACCCGGCACCGGGACGCCCTCTGGCTGGGGCACGCCTGGGTGGACGGGCGGAAGACCGACCGGGACGTGCGGGACCTCGCCCGGCGGCTGCGCGACACCGGCATCCGGGACCTCTACGTCCACTCGGGCCCCCTGGAACACGACGGCACCCTGCCCCCGTCGGCGTACGGGAAGGCCGGTTGGTTCACCGCGGCCGTGCACCGGGAACTCCCCGGCGTCCGGGTGCAGGCCTGGCTCGGCGACGTGCTGGCCACCGAGACCCCCGACGGGCTGCGCCTGGACCGCGCGGCCACCCGGACCGCGATCCTCGCCTCCACCCGGGCCGTCCTGGACGCCGGATTCCAGGGCGCGCACTTCGACCTGGAACCCCTGCACTCCGGGGACCGCAACTACCTCGCCCTCCTCGACGGCCTGCGCGAGCTCACCCACGCCCGGGGCGCGGTGCTCTCCGTCGCGGCCCACCAGATCGACCCGCTGCCCGCCTTCCACTCCTTCTGGGGCACGGCCACCGGCCACCCCAAGTGGTGGTCGCAGGCGTACTTCGGGCAGGTGGCCCGCCGGGTGGACCAGATCGCCGTCATGTCGTACGACACCATGCAGCCGGCACAGAGCCTGTACGGCGGCTATGTGGCCCAGCAGACGAGCCTCGCCCTGGAGGTCACCCCGGAGGGCACCGACCTGCTGATGGGCCTGCCCTTCTACCACGAGAACCGGTTCGGTCACCGGGCGCACGCCGAGACCGTCCCGGCCGCCGTGCGCGGGGTCCGGCTCGGCCTGAGCCGCACCGACGCCGGCCGGGCCCGCTTCGGCGTCGCCCTCTACGTCGACTTCGCGGCCACCGAGGCGGACTGGCGGGCGTACCGGGACGGCTGGGCGGCTACGCCCCCGACCGCCTCCTGATCTTCGAACCCAGCCACACCAGCGGGTCGTACTTGCGGTCCACGGCCCGTTCCTTCAGCGGGATCAGGGCGTTGTCGGTGATCCTGATGCCCTCGGGACACACCTCCGTGCAGCACTTGGTGATGTTGCAGTAGCCCAGGCCGTGTTCGTCCTGCGCGGCGCGCGAGCGGTCCAGGCCGGCCGCGGCGGCCGAGTCCAGCGGGTGCATGTCGAGTTCGGCGACCCGCATCAGGAAGCGCGGGCCGGCGAACGCCCGCTTGTTCTCCTCGTGGTCGCGCACCACATGGCAGGTGTCCTGGCACAGGAAGCACTCGATGCACTTGCGGAACTCCTGCGAGCGGTCCACGTCCTCCTGGAACATGCGGTACTCGCCCGGCCCCAGCCCGGCCGGCGGGACGAACGCCGGGACCTCCCGCGCCTTCTCGTAGTTGAAGCCGACGTCCGTCACCAGATCGCGGATCACCGGGAAGGCGCGCAGCGGGGTGATCGTGACCGTCTCGGCGCGGTCGAAGACCGACATCCGGGTCATGCACATCAGCCGCGGGCGGCCGTTGATCTCCGCCGAGCAGGATCCGCACTTGCCCGCCTTGCAGTTCCAGCGCACGGCCAGGTCGGGCGCCTGGGTGGCCTGGAGGCGGTGGACGATGTCGAGCACCACCTCGCCTTCGTTCACCTCGACGGTGAAGTCCTCCAGACCGCCGCCCCCGGCGTCTCCCCGCCACACCTTGAAACGGGCCTCGTAGCCGCTCACTCGTACAGCTCCTCTTCGGCGAGGTACTTGACCAGCTCCTCCTTCTCGAAGAGGGCGAGCAGGTCCGGGCGGATGGGTTCGGTTCTCTCGCGGGTCAGCCGGATCTGCGCCCGCGCGGGGTCGGCCGCCGCGAGCCCGCCGGCGGGGTCGGCCAGGGAGCACAGCAGGTTCACGTTGCGCCAGGCGCGGTCCATCGCCGGGTGGTCCTCGCGGGTGTGCCCGCCGCGCGACTCGGTGCGCTCCAGCGCGGCCCGGGCCACGCACTCGCTGACCAGCAGCATGTTCCTGAGGTCCAGGGCGAGGTGCCAGCCGGGGTTGAACTGGCGGTGGCCCTCCACCCCGGCCCGCCGGGCCCGTACCCGCAGCTCGGCCAGCCTGCGCAGGGCCTGCTCCATCTCCTCCTCCCGGCGGATGATGCCGACCAGGTCGTTCATGGTCTGCTGGAGCTCCTGGTGCAGGGTGTACGGGTTCTCCGGCGCCCCCGCCTCGCCCCCCGCCCCGGCGGAATCCCCGGCCCCGGCGGTGAACGGGCGCAGTGCCTCCGCCGCC
>NZ_JACBWZ010000817.1 GCF_013870595.1 Streptomyces sp. WELS2
TGCTGCTTCGTCACGGTGTTGGAGGGCGCGAGGCTGAGGAACACCATCAGCAGGGGCGGCGGCGAGGCCGTTGGAGCCGAGCAGCAGGCTCGCGAAGCCGCCGCGGCCCCGGGAGCCGAGGACCAACAGCTGTGCGTCGTCGCCCAGTCGGGGCAGGACGGCGCCGGGTACGCCCTCCAGGGCGACGTACTCCACGGCTGGTTCCCCGGCGTGGTCCCCGAGCCGGGTGCGCACCTCGTCGAGCACCGGGGCGCCCTCGGTGTCGGACGGTCCGGCGACCAGTGCCCCCGCCTGGCCCCAGGCGGCGTACTGCCGTACGTGCACCACACGCAGCGGTGCCGCGCGGCGGCGGGCGGCGTCCAGGGCCCAGTCCAGGGCGCGCAGGCTGTCCGCGGAACCGTCGACCGCTGCGATGACCGGCGCGGCGTTCATCCTTCTCACCTCCGGAACACGACCTTCCCCTTGCCGGGGCCAGCCTGGCTCAGGTCCGGCCCCCACGGGGGTCCTGCCGGTCGCGTGTCCGGAAATCCGGGGGTGACACCCCCGGTTCAGGTGAGATCGAACTCGCCTTCGCGCGCGCCGGAGACGAAGGCGCCCCATTCCGCCGGGGTGAAGATCAGGGACGGGCTCTCCGGCCGGCCGCTGTTGCGCATCGCGATGAAGCCCTCGACGAAGGCGATCTGGACATCGCCCAGCCCTCGGCTGCTGGACTGCCACTCGGCGTTGCTGAGGTCCAGCTCCGGCTTGTCCCAGCCCGCGAGCGGCTTGTGCTGGGTGGTGCTCTCGGCCACGTCCGTGCTCCTCCCGGTTCGTCGTCCGCGGGTCAGCCTAGCGACCGGTCGCTACGGCGGACAGGGCACGCGAGGGCGATCTTTGCGGCGCAGCGGCCCCGGAGGCGCCCGGCCGGGCCGTCAGGGATCGGGGGCCCGCGCCGACGAGCCCCCTGGCGGGGGATGCGTGCCAGGAGAACGGCACGCGGATGCCGGCGGTGTCGATGTCCCGCGCGGGAAAATCCCGCAGACCTCTTGCCCGGGGGCCCGGTGGCCTGGATAACTTGCCACAGCAGCGACGACCGAATGATCGGTCGTCCGGAATGTGTGGCTGGTCGAGGAGAACGCTTCCGATGACGCATGCGGCGGATCCGCTCGACGCGGGCGAACGGCTCGGGACCGAGGAACTGCGGGCGCTCCAGCTGGAGCGGCTGCGCGCCTCGCTGCGGCACGCGTACGAGCACGTGCCGTTCCACCGGGAGTCCTTCGACAGGGCCGGCGTGCGCCCGGAGGACTGCCGTACGCTCGCCGACCTGGCCCGCTTCCCCTTCACGACCAAGGCCGACCTGCGGGCGAACTACCCGTACGGCATGTTCGCCGTCCCCCGGGAGCGGATCCGCCGACTGCACGCCTCCAGCGGTACCACGGGAGCGCCCACGGTGGTCGGCTACACCGACCGTGACCTCTCCACGTGGGCCGACCTGGTGGCGCGGTCCCTCCGGGCGGCCGGCGCCCGGCCCGGCGACGTCGTTCATGTGGCCTACGGCTATGGGCTGTTCACCGGTGGCCTGGGCGCCCACTACGGTGCCGAGCGCCTGGGCTGTACGGTCGTCCCCGCGTCCGGCGGCATGACGGCCCGGCAGGTGCGGCTGATCCTGGATCTGGAGCCGTCCGTCATCATGGTGACCCCCTCCTACATGCTCACGCTGCTGGACGAGTTCGAACGGCAGGGCGTGGACCCGCGCGGCACCTCGCTGCGGGTGGGTGTCTTCGGGGCCGAACCGTGGACCGAGCCGATGCGGCGGGAGATCGAGGAGCGGTTCGGGATCGACGCCGTCGACATCTACGGGCTGTCCGAGGTGATCGGCCCCGGAGTCGCCCAGGAGTGCGCGGAGACCAAGGACGGGCTCCATGTGTGGGAGGACCACTTCTACCCGGAGATCGTGGATCCGGTCACCGGCGAGGTGCTGCCGGAGGGCGAGCGGGGCGAGCTGGTGTTCACCTCGCTGACCAAGGAGGCCATGCCGGTCGTCCGGTACCGGACGCGGGATCTGACGCGGCTGCTGCCCGGCACGGCCCGGGTGTTCCGGCGGATGGAGAAGATCACCGGGCGCAGCGACGACATGGTGATCCTGCGCGGGGTGAATCTCTTCCCGACCCAGATCGAGGAGATCGTGCTGCGCACGCCCGGGGTGGCGCCGCACTTCCAGCTGCGCCTGACCCGGGAGGGCCGCCTCGACGCCCTGACCGTCCGGGCCGAGGCGCGCCCGGACGCTCCGCCGGAGGTGCGGGAGGCGGCGGCCCGGTCCATCGTCGCGGCGGTCAAGGACGGCATCGGGGTATCGGTCCGGGCGGAGATCGTGGAACCGGAGTCGCTGGAGCGGTCGGTGGGCAAGATCCGCCGGATCGTGGACCTGCGGCCCGGGCGGGAGGGGTGACGGGGAGCCGGCATCCGGGAGTCAGGAGCGACCGGAGGCGCGCACAGCGGGTGACTCGTCGTGGCTCCGGCCTCATGGCACCTTGCCCGGCCGGGTCACACGGCACCCGGTGAATCCGGCTCCACGGCACCGTCCTCGCTCGGGCTGCACCGCGCCTGGCTCGGTCCGGCTTCACCGCACCGCACTCGATCCGGTTTCACGGCACCTGCTCGGTGTCGCCGGGTCCTCGGCCGGGCCACGGGGGCGAAGTACGTGGAGACGAGCGTCTCCCGGCAGAACAAGGCGA
>NZ_JACBWZ010000818.1 GCF_013870595.1 Streptomyces sp. WELS2
CGCGAGGACCGGGTTGTGGCCGCCGCGCGAGGCGGCGGTCTTCTCGGCGGCCTCCAGTTCGCTCACGCCTTCCGCGGTGCGGCCGAGGGCGAGCAGCAGCCGGCCCCGCACGGAGCGGATGTCGGGCAGCACGATCGTGGACGGGTACGGCGGTGCGAAGCCGTACTGCCCGGCGACCGACCAGGCCTCCTCCACCCGGCCGCGGGCCAGCAGGGTGTCGACGAGTCCGCAGGTGGCCGACCAGTACAACGGCAGGCGGCGGCCGACGCGTTCGGCGAGCCGCACGGCTTCGCGCAGGGTGGTCTCGGCGTCGCGCAGCCGGCCCTGTCTGCGATAGGCGAGCCCCAGGAAGGCGTTGGCCAGGGAGAGGTGGACGCCGCGCCAGCCGGCCGAGGTGTAGACGCGCCGGGCCTCGGAGAACAGGCTTTCGGCACGGTCGAGTTGGTCGGCGTAGGCGTACGCACTGCCGAGCATCATCAGCAGTTCCATGCCCCACTCGGGGTCGGTCCAGCCGAGACCGGGCGCGAGGCGGCCGTTGACGAGGGCGCGGTCGCACAGGTCGACGACCGCGTCGGCGCTCTCGCCGTGGGTCATGGCGTCGAAGGCGCGCAGGATCAGCAGCGCGCGCTCGGCGTTGTCGCGGCCGGTGCAGGTGCTCGCGAGTTCGGCGAGGCGCCGGGAGCGGGCCGGGGCGACGGTCTCGCCGTGGATGCCCTCCCACATGAACTGGAACGCCTGCAGCCGCAGCCGCACCGGGCCTGCCGCGTGCCGGGCGGCCTCGGCCTCGACGGTGCGGACGGCCTCCTCCAGCTGGTCGTTGTGGAGCAGCGCCTGGGAGAGGCGGACGACGGCGTCGACCCGCTCGTCCCCGTCCAGGCCGGGCATGCCGAGCGCGCTGCGCAACTGCTCGATGGAGACGGCGGGGTTGGTCAGCAGGGTGGCGCAGCCCAGTTCGTACAGCACATGGGCGTGCACCTCGGGCAGGGGCGGCTCCCGCAGCGCGCGTTCCAGGCAGCGGCGGGCGGCGTCCGGCGCGCCGACGGCGAGGTGTTCGCGGGCCGCCTGACGCAGTTGCTCGACGAGTTCCTCGTCCTCGTCCGGGTGCACCTTCAGCAGGTGCCGGGCGGCCTCGGCGGCGCCCCGGCCCAGCTCGTTGATGATCTGCGCGGCGACGCCGTGCATGGCGGTGCACACCCCGGAGGGGATGGACTGGTAGACGTCGGTGGCGATGAGCGGGTGGACGAACTCCAGCTCTCCGGTGTCCCCTTCGGCGTCCGTGGCGGGTCGGGGGCGGGTGAGGATGCGGGCGGTGCACAGCACGTCGGCGCAAGCGCGGGCGAGGTCGTCGTCCATGGTGGCGAGGCGGGCGACCGTGTCGACGGTGATGCCGGTGCCGAGGATGGCGGCGGCCCAGGCGAACCGGGTGGCCTCCAGGCCGAGGCCCTTGAGCCGGTCGACCAGTCCGCCGCCGCGGGCCGCGTGGTTGAGGGCGCGCAGCTGTCCGGCGTGCGCCTCGACCGGCGCCAGTTCGCTGTCGTGCACCTTGGCGAGGAGTTCGACGGTCTCGAAGGGGTTGCCGTCGGTGACCGCCCAGACCTCGCGGCAGAACGCGTCGTCGGCGTGCCGGCCGAGGGTGGCGCGGGTGAGGCCGGCGGTGGCGCCCGGGGTGAGGGCGCTGAGGTCGTTGACCGGGCGGCCCGCGGCGGCGATCGCGTCGAGGTGGCGGGCGCCGGTCCCGTCGGCCTGGTCGGGCCTGCGGGCGACCACGACGAGTACGGGCACGTCGTCCAGGCGTTCGGCGAACGCGGCGAGCCAGCGCAGGGTTTCCGGGTCGGCCCAGTGGGCGTCGTCGAGCATCAGGACGAGCGGCCAGGTGCGGCGGGCGATCCGGCGTACGGCGGAGACGAGTCCGTCGCGGACGTAGTGCGGGTCGGCGTTGTCGCCGCGCGGTTCCGCTATGCCGAGGGCGGGGCCGGCGATGTCGTGCCAGTCGCCGAGGTGGTCGCGGAGCTCGTCGGGCGGGAGGGACAGCAGCGCGGGCTGGAGCAGTTGCCGCAGGACGTGGAACGGGACGGATCTGAGGGTCTCGGCGCCGCGGGCGGACCAGACGGAGCAGCCGCGGCGCTCGGCCATGCGGCGGATCTCGGCCAGCAGCGCGGTCTTGCCGATTCCGGCCTTGCCGCGGAAGACCAGCAGGGCGCCCGTGGCGTTCCGGCCGGCGCACAGGGCGTCGAGCGCCGCCGTGACGGTGGCGATCTCGGCGTCCCGTTCCTACAGGGGTGCCGAGCCGGCCGCCGTTGGCCGTCCGTCCGTCATCCCGTTTCCCTCCCCAGGTCGCCCGCACGGCATACAGGCCCCGAGCGTAGCCGTCCGGCGTGGCCCGCGGGGGTGGTCGGGTCAGGTGCTGCCCGGCCGGGTGAAAGACGGTACGCACGGGTGACTCCGGCCCCGGGCCGGCCGGTGGTGAGGGCGGCGCCGGGACGGGCCGCGGCCGCCCAAGGCGGCCCACGGGGAAGCGGGTTTCCCCGGCGGGGTTTCCCGTTCCGCCCACCCGGCGCCGAATCCTCTCATCACACTTTCACCGACACCTCATACGGTGGGGGCATGACGCAGGTGACTCCTCCCGGGTGGTACCCCGACCCCGGGCAGACGAACGACGCCCCGCCCACCGAGCGCTGGTGGGACGGTACGGCCTGGACGGACCGGACCCGC
>NZ_JACBWZ010000819.1 GCF_013870595.1 Streptomyces sp. WELS2
TCGCGGGGCACGCCCTGGTGGTGGACGGCGAGGACACCTTCACCGCGATGCTGGCGCACATGCTGCGCTCGGGCGGACTCGGGGTGACCGTCCGGCGCTACGACGAGCCCGGGCTGCGCGCGGCGGTGCTCGGCCACGCGGGGCCGGTCGTCCTCGGGCCCGGCCCCGGCGACCCCCGCGATCCCGCCGACCCGAAGATGCGGATCCTGCGGGGGCTGGCCGCCGAGGTGGTCGGGACCCACCGGCACGGGGTGCTCGGCGTCTGCCTCGGGCACGAGCTGATCGCGGCCGGGCTCGGCCTGGAGATCGTCCGCAAGCGGGTGCCGTACCAGGGGGCGCAGACCGTGATCGACCTGTTCGGGCGGAGCGAGACCGTCGGCTTCTACAACAGCTTCGCGGCCCGCTGCGACGAGGCGACGGCCCGCGAACTGGCCGCGCGCGGCGTGGAGGTGAGCCGCTCGGCCGACGCCGAGGTGCACGCCCTGCGCGGCCCCGGCTTCGCCGGCGTCCAGTTCCACCCGGAGTCGGTACTGACACTGAACGGGGCCGCGGTCGTGCGGGAGCTGGTGGGCGGGCTGCGCCGCACGACCGTGCGGCCGTGGTGAGCGGTGGCTCGGCCGTAGCAGCCGAAGAAGGCGTGCTCAGCCGAAGAAGACGCCCGCCTCCTGGTACAGCTCGGGGTCGACGGTCTTCAGGCGGGCCGTGGCCTCGGTGAGCGGGACGCGGACGATGTCGGTGCCGCGCAGCGCGACCATCCGGCCGAAGTCCCGCTCGTGCACGCAGTCGATGGCGTGCAGGCCGAAGCGGGTGGCGAGCCAGCGGTCGAAGGCGCTGGGGGTGCCGCCGCGCTGCACGTGCCCGAGGACCGTGGTGCGCGCCTCCTTGCCGGTGCGCTTCTCGATCTCCTTGGCCAGCCACTCGCCCACCCCGGACAGCCGGACGTGCCCGAAGGAGTCCCGCGAGTCGTCCTTGAGCACCATCTCGCCGTCCTTCGGCATGGCGCCCTCGGCGACGACCACGATCGGCGCGTAGGAGGCCCGGAACCGGGAGGTCACCCACTCGCAGACCTGGCCGACGTCGAAGCGCTGCTCGGGGATGAGGATGACGTTGGCGCCGCCGGCCAGTCCGGAGTGCAGGGCGATCCAGCCAGCGTGCCGGCCCATCACCTCCACCACCAGCACCCGCATGTGGGACTCGGCGGTGGTGTGCAGCCGGTCGATGGCCTCGGTGGCGATGTTGACGGCGGTGTCGAAGCCGAAGGTGTAGTCGGTGGCGGACAGGTCGTTGTCGATGGTCTTCGGCACGCCGACGCAGGGCACGCCGTACTCGTCGGACAACCGTGCCGCGACCCCGAGGGTGTCCTCGCCGCCGATCGCGATGAGCGCCTGGATCTCCTGCTTGGCCAGGTTGTCCTTGATCCGGCGGATGCCGTCGGCCACCTTGAGCGGATTGGTCCGGGAGGAGCCGAGGATGGTGCCGCCCCGGGGCAGGATGCCGCGCACGGCGGGGACGTCGAGACGGACGGTGTCGTTCTCCAGGGGACCGCGCCAGCCGTCCCGGAAGCCGACGAAGTCATGGCCGTACTCCTGCACGCCCTTGCGGACGACGCCCCGGATGACGGCGTTGAGCCCGGGGCAGTCGCCGCCTCCGGTCAGTACTCCGACCCGCATGGAAATGTCCCTTCACCGCGGTTACCTGACGCTTGGTCACGCTAATGGTGATTCAGGTCACACCGGGATAGGCGAGAAGGGTGATTCCGGCGCGTACGGCGGATGCGCCCCCGTGCGCGCCCTACTCCTCGTCGAGTCCGCGCTCTATGGCGTACCGGACCAGCTCCACCCGGTTGTGCAGCTGGAGCTTGCCGAGGGTGTTCTGGACGTGGTTCTGCACGGTGCGGTGGGAGATGACCAGGCGTTCGGCGATCTGCTTGTAGCTCAGCCCCTTCGCCACCAGCCGCAGCACCTCCGTCTCCCGGTCGGTCAGCCGGGGGGCGCCCGGCTCGTCGGCGTCCGCGGCGGGCGCGGGCTCGGCGGCCAGCCGCCGGTACTCGCCGAGGACCAGTCCGGCCAGGCCGGGGGTGAACACCGGGTCGCCGACGGCGGTGCGGCGCACCGCGTCCAGCAGTTCCTCGGTGGAGGCCGATTTCAGCAGATAGCCGGTCGCGCCGGACTTCACGGCCTCCAGCACGTCCGCGTGCTCGCCGCTCGCCGACAGCACCAGGACCCGCAACGCCGGGTTGTGGCCGACCAGTTCCTTGCACACCTGGACGCCGGGCTTGGCCGGCAGGTTCAGGTCCAGCACCAGGACGTCGGGGGCGGCGGCCTTGGCGCGGCGCACCGCCTGCTCGCCGTCGCCGGCGGTGGCGACCACCTCGAACCCGGACTCGGTCAGGTCCCGGGCGACCGCGTCCCGCCACATGGGGTGGTCGTCGACCACCATGACCTTGATCGGGTCCTGCCGCTGTGTCATCACCGCTCCGCCTTCTCGCCCCGCGCCCGCACGGCGCCCTTGGGTACCTTCAGTTCGACCTCCGTGCCCTGCCCGGGCACGGAGAGGATCGCGGCGCTGCCGCCGAGGTCGCGCAGTCTGCCCCGGATGGACAGGGCCACCCCGAGCCGGCCCTCGCCCTCGGCCTGCGCGAGCCGGCCCTCGGGGATGCCGGGGCCGTCGTCCCGGACGGTGACGACGATCTCGTCCGGCTCGTCCTCCACC
>NZ_JACBWZ010000082.1 GCF_013870595.1 Streptomyces sp. WELS2
CATGTGGTCCAGGGGGACGGCCAGGCCCGCACCGGCGGCGCCGCCGACCGACAGCAGCATCATCGACAGGCCGGTGAGCGATCCCACACGGTGGGGGAACCCGCGCTTGATGACGGCGGGCACCAGCACGTTGCCCGTCGCCATTCCGGCCGCGGCCAACACCGTGCCGGTGAACAGCGCGGTCTGGGCGGGGACCACACGCAGCACAAGCCCCGCCGTGATCACCACGAGCGCCACGGTGATCGCCGCCTCGGTGCCGATCCGGCGGGCGAGCAGGGGGGCGAGGGCGGAGAAGACGCCCAGGCACAGCTCCGGCAGCGTGGTGAGCACGCTGACCTCGACACCGGTGAGCCCGAACGTGTCCTGGAGCTCGCCCAGGAGCGGAGGGACGCCGGTGATGGCCGCCCGCAGGTTGAGGGTCAGCAGGACCAGGCCGACGAGGGTCCAGATCGCTGCGGAACGAGTGGTACGGGAAGAGGAGGTCATGTCGCCTTCGTCCTGCGCGGCAGCGTGCCGGACATCGGGTGCGGACAGGGGGAGACGCCCCGCCACGGCCCCGGCCGGCCGGGACGGGGCCGGCGGGAGCGGCGCGAACGGGCCGGCGGGGGCCCGTGTGCGTGGTCAGACGGGGAACTCCCGGTTGCCGAGGTGCTGCGGACGCGGCCCGGCCGCCGCGAACGGGGCCTCCAGGGTGTTCTCCACGCTGTTGTAGACGATGAAGATGTTCGAGCGCGGGAACGGCGTGATGTTCCCGCTGGAAGCGTGCAGCAGGTTGGAGTCGAACATCACCGCGGTCCCGGCGGGACCCGTGACCTGCTCGATGCCGTGCTGCTCGGCCATCCGGGACAGGTGCTCGTGCCCGGGGGAGCCGACGGGCAGGCGCTCCACGCGCAGCGACTCCTTGTGGTAGTCGGGCGGTGTCTTTCCGACCGTGGGAACGAACGTCCTGTGCGTGCCCGGCATGACCATGAGCGGCCCGTTGCACGGGAGGTTCTCGCTCAGCGCGATGGACACGCTGAACGCCCGCGGCCGGGGCATGCCGTCCTCCGAGTGCCAGGTCTCGAAGTCGGAGTGCCAGTCGAACGGGGCACCGCCGAAACCGGGCTTGTAGTTGACCCGGCTCTGATGGATGTACACGTCCGAGCCGAGGACCTGCCGGGCGATGTCCGTGAGCCGGGGCGAGTGCAGCAGGCCGGCGAACAGCTCGCTGACCTTCTCGACCTCGAACACCGAGCGCACCCGGTCGGACCCCGGCTCCAGGATCACCCGCTCACTCGCGCGCAGCGCCGGATCGGAGCCGAGCCGCCGCAACTCCGCGCGGAACTCCTCCACTTCCCGCGGGGACAGCAGGTCGTCGAGGACCAGGTAGCCGTCGGACTCGTAGCGGGCCAGCTGTTCCCCGCCGAGCGGGCCCGGCCCGTCACCCCACACCACGGGGTCGACCCGCGGCTGGGGCACGGCCTCTCCGGTCACCCGGGTCGGGTACAGGTCGGGACGCACAGTGGTGTTCATACAGTGCTCTCCTTCGGAGCCGATCGTGCCGGTGCGAGTGCCCGGTTCGGGACCCGGGCTGCCGTCTCAGGCCGTATCCGCCCCCTCCGCGTCGGTGAGCAGCGGATACGTGCCGTTCTCGTCGTGGTCCTCCCGGCCGGTCATGGGCGGGTTGAAGACGCAGATGTAGCGGGAGTCGGTCCTGGGACGCAGGGTGTGCCGTTCGTGGCCGTCGAGGAGGTACATCGTCCCGGGGGTGATCCAGTGCTTCTCCCCGGTCTCCTCGTTGGTCAGCTCGGACTCCCCTTCCACGCACAGCACCGCTTCGATGTGGTGGGCGTACCACATGAACGTCTCGGTGCCGGCGTAGACGGTGGTCTCGTGCAGGGAGAAGCCGGCCCGCTCCTTCGCGAGGACGATCCTCCTGCTCTCCCAGGTGCCGGACCTGGACTTGACGTGCCGGTCGGTTCCCTCTATGTCGCTGAACGAACGGACGATCACGACGGTCATGCCCCCTTGGGTCGTGGATGGGCGAAGCGGCCCCGTTCACGGCGCGGGCGACTGTCTTCGGACGCTCGCCCGCAAGCGCGCCGGGTGGGACGGGCAGGGCCGGTACCACTGCGCGGACCGCGGACTCGACGGCCCCGCAGGGGGGGAAATACGGCCACGCGTGATCCTGGCCGGACCACTGGCCCATATCGCCGGCGCACCGCGGAATTCCGGCGTCCGCCTGGTCAGCCCATTAGACCAACAGGGGCGCCGGGTAGCAACCACGGGTGCGTGACCGGCCGTTGCCACACCAGGACCGCACAGTTCCGGCCAACTGCCCGAGCATCAAAGGGAGTTGATCTTGGCCGACGGCTGTGTACCCCTGTCCGCCGAGGCCACGCCAGGAGAGGGCACCTGCTTCACAGAACCTTTGAACCGCCGCACGCGCCTCTGCCGATTCCACCCCCTTGACGCCTCGGCGCACCCACGCGGAGACAGGCGTACCGGGGTCGTCGCCCGCGCGGCCGGTTCCGATCGGTTTCGGGCCGGCGCCCCCTTCAGGGATGCGACGCTGACACCGCTACGACGAGAAGTTGTCCGGACGCAGCAGGCGGACGGCGTATCGGAGACCATCCGCGTGCACCGTGATGCGGACATACCGGCTGGGGGCCGATATGGAAGCTCAGCTCGACCACAGCGATCGACCGGAAGGCATGGTCCTCGGCGGGCCAGTGCCTCGTTTAGTCCCCGTGGACCAGCTTCAGCCGGCCGATTCCCCCCGTCTCGCGGGAGAGGACGAGCAGCATGCGCGAAGGCTGGCCGAGAGCGAGACCGAATGGCCGCCGATCCTGGTCCACCGGGCCACCATGCATGTGATCGACGGAATGCACAGACTCCGCGCGGCGAAGGCGAAGGGGTGGCACTCCATCAGGGCGGAGTTCTTCGACGGCACCGCCGAGGCCGCCTTCGTCGAAGCCGTACGGGCCAACATCCGGCACGGCCTCCCCCTGTCCCTGGACGACCGGCGGTCGGCGGCCGAGCGCATCGTCACCACCCGGCAGGACATGTCCGACCGGGCCATCGCCGAATGCACGGGACTGTCCACCAAGACGGTCGGCGGCATCCGCCGGCGGCTGAGCGGCGGTTCCTCGCGCCAGGAGGTCCGGCTGGGCAGGGACGGCCGTCGCCGGCCGCTCAGCGCCGCCGAGGGAAGACGGCGGGCGGCCGAGGCGCTTTCGGTCCGTCCGCACGCCCCGCTGCGGCAGATCGCGAAGGCGGCGGGGGTCTCCGTGGGCACCGCACACGACGTCAGGGAACGGATGCGGCGCGGCGAGGACCCCGTCGTCTCCAGGGACCGCGGACGACCGCGGCGGCCCGGCGGACGCCGGGAGCCGGAGGCGGTGGCCGGGGATCCCGCGGCCACCACCGGGGAGCAGGAGCGGAAGTCGCGGAACATGAGGGCCCGGCTGCAGTCGTTGCGGCGGGACCCCTCGCTCAGGTTCTCGGAATCGGGCAGAGAGCTGCTGCGGTGGCTCTTCCTGCAGTACCAGGCCAAGGCGAAGTACCCGCACGTCGTCGAGAACATTCCGCCGCACCTGGCGGCGACCGTCGCCGAACTGGCCACCCAGTGCTCGGACATGTGGCGAAGCCTCGCCGAGGAACTCGAAGACCGCGCGGCAGGCGCGGACTAGCGGGCACGCCGGCGTTCAACCGAGGAATTTCCACACTTGAACAGGGCGTCGGCCACAGGCGGCAGTGTGAAGCGGAGCCCTTCGGCCGCCGGGTTGTTCAACCCCGGCGGCCGAAGGGCTCCGCTGGTTTTCCGCGGGTGGGGTCTGAAAACTGGTGTCCCGGACGTGTTCGGACACCGGCGGGCCCTTTTCCTCTGGAGGACATGTGCTTTTCTCGTTCGCGCCGACGACGGCCACCCCACTCGCGGCTCACGAATTACTGGTCTTTCTGCTGCAAGTGGCACTGCTGCTGTTGTCGGCGCTTTTCTTCGGCAGGATCGCCGCCCGCGCCGGCCTGCCCGCGGTCGTCGGTGAACTCCTCGTGGGAGTCGTCCTCGGCCCTTCGGTGCTCCAGCGCCTGGCCCCCGGCCTGTCGGGCTGGCTCTTTCCCGGCGGCCGGGAACAGGCGCACCTGCTGGACGCCGTCGCCCAGCTCGGTGTCCTGCTGCTTGTCGGAGTCACGGGCATGTACCTGGATCTGGGACTGGTGCGCCGACGCGGCAGGACGGCCGTACTGGTCAGCGCCGGCGGCCTGATCGTCCCGCTCGGCCTCGGTGTCGGTACGGCGTTCCTGGTGCCCGGCACACTGGTCCCGGACGGAACCGAACGGGGTGTCTTCGCGCTGTTCCTCGGCGTCGCGATGTGCGTGAGCGCGATCCCCGTCATCGCCAAGACGCTGATGGAGATGCGGCTGCTGCACCGGACCGTCGGCCAGCTCACCCTGACCGCGGGAGTGGTCGACGACGTCTTCGGCTGGTTCACGCTGTCCGTCGTGTCGTCGATCGCCGTCACCGGCATCAGCGGCGCACCGGTCGTGGAGGCACTCGCCTCGGTGGCGCTCGTGGCGGTCGTGGCACTGACCGCCGGGCGGTGGGCGGTCCGGCACGCCTTCCGGCTGGCGGGCACGAGCCCGGAACCCGGAGTGCCGGCCGCCACGGCCGCCGGGGTGATCCTCCTCGCGGCGGCCGCCACCCACGCGCTGCACCTGGAGCCGGTTCTCGGCGCGTTCCTCGGCGGTGTCCTCGTCGGGCGGGAAGGGAAGGTGGAGCCGGCCCGGCTGGCCCCGCTCCGCACCATCGCCCTGTCCGTGCTGGCGCCGGTCTTCTTCACCACCGCGGGTCTTCGCATGGACCTCGGAGCGCTGGCCGATCCCGGCGTCGCCCTGGCCGGACTGGGCGTGCTCGCGGTCGCCGTCCTCGGCAAGTTCCTCGGTGTCTGGGCCGGCGCGAGCCTGAGCGGCCTCGGCCGGTGGGAGGCGCTGGCCCTGGGCGCCGGCCTCAACGCGCGGGGAGTCATCGAGATCGTGGTGGGAATGGTGGGGCTGCGGCTCGGCATTCTCAGCGTGGCGGCGTACACCATCGTGGTGCTCGTCGCCGTGGTGACCTCCGTCTTGGCCCCGCCGATCCTGCGCATGGCGATGTCGCGCGTCGAGCGCACGGCCGAGGAGGAAATCCGGGAGGCCGAGCAAAGGGAGTGGAGCACACTGCCCTGACCCGGCGTCCGCCGGACCCGTTTGACACATCGGAATGCGGTCCGGCAGATTCGTGCCCCGGATGCCAACGCGTCACGGAACGCGGAATTTCGTGGCCCGGGCGGAGAGACTCGTGGCACAACTCAGAGAGTTGATCGCCTTTTCGTGTGCGGCGCTTCGAACGAAAGCGAAATGTACCGCCCGCCGCCCCCGTAAAAACGCGGCCACCCCACTTCGGAAGGTATGGCGACCATGAACGACCGGCTTCTCACGCTCATCCAGGACGTCCTCGAGGAGGTCAACGAACGCAGGGACGAGAAGATCCCCGTCACGGAACTGACCTCCCTCGCCCTCTACGGGGACAACGGGGTCTTCGACTCCATGCAACTGGTCAACTTCCTGACGCAGGTGGAGGAGGCCGTCGAGGACGAGTACGGCGAGGAGATCTCGCTGACCTCCGAGAAGGCCGTCTCGCAGCGGGTGAGCCCGTTCGGCAGGGTGGGCCGGCTCGTCGATTTCATCGAGGCCGAGCTGGCCGAGGCCGGTGTCGCCGTCTCCCAGCCGGTGTGACCGGCACGGGCCGCCCGATGATCGTCCTAGTCACCGGAACCAGGACCGGCGTGGGAAAGGCGCTGGCCGAGCACTTCCTCGACCGCGGAGACACGGTGATCGGCTGCAGCCGCAGGCCGTCGAGCATCCGGCACCCCGCCTACCGCCATCACGAGATCGACCTCACCGACGGCGCACAGGCACGGTCCATGTTCCGCGCGGTCCGCCGCGAGTTCGGACACCTGGAGGCGCTGGTCAACAATGCCGGCACCTCGGTCATGAACCACTTCATGATGACGCCGGAGAAGACGGCCCGCGCCGTCTTCGACCTCAACTTCTTCGCGGTGCTCAACTGCTGCCGGGAGGCCGCCAAACTCCTGCAGAAGAGCCCCGAGGGAGCCGCGGCGATCCTCAACGTCTCGACGGTCGCCGTGCCGTGGGCGCTGGACGGGCAGCTCGTCTACTCGGCGAGCAAGAGCGCCGTGGAGCAGCTGACCCGCGTCATGAGCAAGGAACTGGCCGTGTTCGGCATACGGGTCAACGGGATCGGTCTGCCGCCGGTCCGTACCGTCCTCACCCGCACGCTGGCACCGGAGACCCTCGACGCCGTCGTGGAGCGGCAGACGATCGGGCGGATGTGCGAGATGGACGACATCGTCGGCCCCGTCGACTTCCTGACCACCGGCCACTCGGCCTTCGTCACCGGAGAGACGCTGTATCTGGGAGGAGTCCAATGAGGGACACCCTGACCGACAGGCTGGAGCGGTGGGGCGACCGCACCGCCGTCGTCCACCACGAGGCCGGCCAGACCTACGCCGAACTGGCCGCGGAAATCCGGCGGATCGAGACCCTGCTGGACGAGGCGGGAGTGAAGCCGCACGACGCCGTCGTCCTGAAAGGAGATTTCTGCTTCTCCCAGATCGCCGCGCTCTTCGCGCTCTACCTCCGCAAGGCCGTGGTGGTGCCCGTCGTGACGTTCACCGAGACGACCCTGGAGGCCGTACGTGACGCCTGCCGGCCCCGGCACGTCGTGGAGGTGGCGGACGACGTCACCGTCGCACCGTTCGACTCGCCTCCGGGCGAGGCATCGGAACTCTACGGAGCCCTGACGGAGTCCGGCGCGGCCGGGCTCGTCCTCCTCTCCAGCGGATCGACGGGGGCGCCCAAGGCGGTCCTGCACGACTTCGACGCCCTGGTGGCGGAGAAGATCGGCACGAGCGAGCGCGTGGGCAGGAAGCCCCCGCACATCCTGCTGTTCCTGCTCGCCGACCACATCGGAGGCATCAACTCGCTGCTCGGCGTCGTACGCGGCGCCGCGACGGCCGTGGTGCCGGCGAAGCGGACACCCGAGGAGATCTGCCGGCTGGTCGAGCGGTACGGCATCCGCCTCCTGCCGACCAGCCCCACCTTCCTCAACCTCGTCCTCATCGGGCGCTTCCACGAGAAGTTCGACCTCTCCAGCCTGCGGCTGATCACCTACGGCACCGAGCCCATGCCGGAGGAACTGCTCAAGCGCGTCCACGCCGCCTTCCCGCGGGCCCGGCTGCTGCAGACGTTCGGGACCAGCGAGACCGGCATCTCCACCACACAGAGCGAGTCCTCGTCCAGCACGTACTTCCGGATCTCCGACGCGGGAGTCGAGTACCGGGTGGTGGACGGTGAACTCCAACTGCGCACCAGGACCCAGTTCATGGGCTACCTCAACTACTCCGACGAGGCCGTCACCGCCGACGGCTGGTTCCGCACCGGAGACCTCGTGGAGGAGAACGCCGACGGCTACATCAAGGTCAAGGGCCGCGCCAAGGAGATCATCAACGTCGGCGGCGAGAAGGTCCTGCCGCTCGAACTCGAATCGATCCTCATGGGCAGCCCGCACATCGCCTACTGCACCGTCTACGGAAAGCCCAACTCCATCACGGGACAGGCCGTGCACGTCGACGTGAAACCCGACGGCGCGATGAGCAGGGCCGAAGTCCGCCGGCACGTCCGCGAGTTCCTGGACGGCAAGGTCGAACCGTTCAAGATGCCCGCCAAGGTGACCGTGATCGACGAGATACCCGTATCCGCCCGGTTCAAGAAGAAGAGGAGCCTGCCGTGACCGACGTGGTCGTCATCGGGGCGGGCAAGTTCGCGCGGGAAGTGGCCCGTTACGCCGAGGAATCCGGATACGGCGTCGCACGCTACCTCGCCGTCGAGGGGGAGGAGGTGCACGCGCCGGACGGAACCTGGACCAAGCTCGCCGAACACCCGCCGGACGAGGGCACGAAGGTCGTCCTCGCCGTGTCCGGCACAAAGCAGCGGCGCGAGGTGATCGAGGAGTACATCACCCCCCGGGGATGGCAGCCGGTCAACGTCGTCCACCCCTCCTCACGGGTCGACCCCGCGGCGATCGAAGGCCACGGCAACATCATCGGACCGGACAACTACGTCGGCGTGCGTACCGCCCTCGGCAGCTACAACGTCGTCAACTACCGGTGTACGTTCGGGCACCACTCCCGGATCGGCTCGGGCAACTTCTTCGCCCCCAACTTCCACGCCGGCAACAGCGTGGAGATCGGGGACGGCAACTTCTTCGGCCTGGCCTGCACCGTCGCCCCCGAGGTCCGCATCGGCGACGCCTGCCGGTTCCAGGCGGGCCTCACGCTCTTCGAGAACGCCGCGAGCGGATTCTCCTACCTCTCCCCGAGCCGCATCAAAGCCATCAAGTCCACCGAGTCGTGAAGGAAGCACCCATGAACCGATCGACCGTCGCCATCATCGGGGCCGGCCCCGCCGGCTGCACCGCCGCCCTCACCCTGCAACGGCTCGGTCACACACCGGTCGTCTACGAGCGCGACAGCTTCCCCCGCTACCGGGTCGGCGAGTCCTTCCTCCCCGGTTCGCTGTCCATCTTCCACCGGCTCGGCCTGCAGGACCGGATCGACGCCGCCGGCTTCGTCAAGAAGCCCTCCGCGACGTTCCTGTGGGGCCGCGACGAGGCCCCGTGGACCTTCTCCTTCACCACACCGCGGACCTCGCCGTGGGTCTTCGACCACGCCATCCAGGTGCAGCGCAAGGAGTTCGACAAACTGCTCCTCGACGAGGTCAGGGAACGCGGCATCGAGGTGCACGAGAACACACCGGTGTCCCACGTCGACATATCGGACCCCGGCAGGGTGTCGCTCACCGCCGGACGGGGAGAGACCGCCAAGCGCCTGGAGTTCGACTTCGTGATAGACGCCGGCGGCTCCAACGGACCACTGGCCCGCAAGCTCGACGTACGGCGTTACGACGAGTTCTACAAGAGCTTCGCCATCTGGTCGTACTTCCGCCGCCCCGACCCCTTCGAGGGCGACCTCAAGGGGACCACGTACTCCATCACCTTCGAGGACGGCTGGGTGTGGATGATCCCGCTCAAGGACGACCTCTTCAGCGTCGGACTGGTCGTCGACCGCTCCAAGGCGAGCGAGGTGAAGGAGGCCGGCCCCGAGCGCTTCTACCGGGACACCCTCGCCAAGGCCGACCGTGCCAAGGAGATCCTCGGGGACGCCGAGATGGTCGAGGAGGTACGGGTCGTCCACGACTGGTCGTACGACTCCGAGGTGTACTCCGGCGGACGCTACTTCCTCTCCGGCGACTCCGCCTGCTTCACCGACCCGCTCTTCTCCCAGGGCGTGCACCTGGCCACGCAGTCGGCGGTCTCCGCGGCCGCCGCGATCGACCGGATCGCCCGGAGCGAGGCCGAGAGCGACGAGGTCCACGCCTGGTACAACCGCGCCTACCGGGAGACCTACGAGCAGTACCACGAGTTCCTCGCCTCCTTCTACACACTGGCCTCCTTCACCGAGCCGGAGTCCGAGTTCTGGTCGAAACGGCGCATCGGCGAGTCCGACGACGGGCGCCTGAACCGCAAGCGCTGGTTCACCCGGCTGGCCGCCTCCAGCGAGGACGGCACCCTGTCGGTGGCCGACTTCCGCGACCGGGCGACCACCATGATGAGCATCGGACGCCACCAACGCGCCGAGCTGAGCGACGAGTTCACCGACGACGAGCTCAACCCCGCGCGCGTGCGCTGGATCAGCCGGCTGACCAAGCGGCTCAACCGCATCAAGCGCCTGGAGTGGAACGGCGAAGAGGTGACCCTCAAGCCGTACTACAAGGTGGATCCCGAGACGTTCCGCCTGGAGCCCAAGCAGGTCCTGGCCAACGAGGACGGCCTCGACATGATCAAGTGGCCCCTGGAGGAACGGCACCGGCAGATCTTCAGCCGTCTCCTCAAGGAGGAGGTCGGCTACAAGGAACTCATCCGCGAACTGAGCGACGCCGGCCAGCAGGAACTCAGCTCGCAGATCGTCATCCGGCTCATGGAGGCCGGCCTGCTGACCGGCTACGACAAGAACGGCGACCGGGTCGTCATCCAGGACCGCCTCCGCTTCGACGGTGTGGGAACCGAGTACGAGGTCTGAGGCCGGACGCCGGTGGGCGCCCGCCGCGGACTCGGCCGTCGGGCACCGGGCCCGGCCGCCGGGACCGCGGCGGGGTACGAGCCGGTACGACCCGGAACCGGCCCGTACCCCGCCGGGAACGGTCCGGGACCCTCACCGGAGGAAGGAGCGAAACCGTTGGCCGCCGACGCCCTGCCCGCCGCCGGCGAGTGCCACCTCTGGTCGGTGCCCGTCCGGACCCGCCCCGAGTGGGAAACCCTGCTGGCCCCCGACGAGGCGGCCCGCGCCGCGGCGATGCCCGGAGGCGGACGGCGCGACCTGCTCGTCACCTCGCGTGCGGCGCAGCGACTGGTCGCCCACCGGTACACCGGCAGGCCGGCCCGCGGCCTGCGCATAGAACGCACCTGTGCCCGCTGCGGCGCCGGCCACGGCCGCCCCCGGGTCGTCCACGGCGGCTACGACTACTCGGTCACCCACACCCGCCACCGGGTCCTCATCGCGGTCGTGGCCCAGGGCCTCGTGGGCATCGACCTCGACACGTCCCCGTACCCCGGTGTCCTGAGGCGTCTCATCGCCCGCACGGCGACACCCGGCGAACGCGCGGCCCTGTCCCGACTGCCCGCGCGGGAGGTGCCGGAGGCGTTCACGCGGCTCTGGTCGAGGAAGGAGGCCGTCGTCAAACTCACGGGACACGGCCTGGCCGCCCGGCTGAACCGGATCGAGGTGTGGGGCGATCTCGCCCGGCCCGAGGGGAGCCCCGCCGAGGACTGGCCCGCGTTCCCGATCCACCTGCGGGACGCCCCGGTGGAGGGCGGCCGGATCGCCGCGATCGCCAGCACGTGTCGGGTCACCGCCCTCGAGCCGCGGTCGCTGTCCACCCAGGCCACCACCAGGAACACCCGACTCCCCTGACGCGAAGGGAAGAACGATGACAGGCTCACCGTCGCAGCAGACCGGCACCGACGTCCGCTACCGCACGCCCGCTCCGGAAGACGCCGTGGCCGTCTGGCGGATGGTGCGCGACGAGCCGATGCTGGACGACAACAGCTCGTACCACTACAGGCTGTGGTTCCGGGACTTCGCCGAGACGTCCATGGTGGCCACCGCCGACGACGGCATCGTGGGTTTCCTGACCGGCTACCGCCGGCCCGACGCGCCGGACACGTTCTTCATCTGGCAGGCGGCGGTCAAACCCGGCAACGGCATCTCGGGCCTCGGCATCGACCTGCTCACGCACGCGATCGACCTCCAACTGGCCACGGGGGCGAAGTACGTGGAGACGAGCGTCTCCCGGCAGAACAAGGCGATCCTGATGCTGCTGCGCATGGTCGCCACGGCGTACGACGCCGACACCCACACCGAAATGCTGTTCCGCACGGAGGACCTGCCGGGCGGCGACCACGACGAGGTCCTCCACCGCATCGGGCCACTGAACCCCCGCACCTGAACCCGGCCACCCGCCGCGGCACCCTGTCAGACCGGGCTCGGCTTGCCGATCTGCCGTCGTGGGGACAACCGTCTTGAGCGGACGGGGGCTACGGGGGAATGGCGATGCTGTACGAAGGGCTCGATCTGGCGGCACTGGTCCTGACGGCGGGCGCGATCGGGTACCGGCTCGTCGCCGCTGTGAGGATCGTGGTGATGCTGAGGGCCGAAGTGACGATCCGCGAGGATCTGTCCCCGGAGGAACTGGCCTTCCTCGCGGGCGGCCCACGCCGGACGGCGGCGACGGTGCTGTTCAGGATGGTCCGGCAGGGCCGGCTGCTCCTGGCGGAGGACGGCACGGTCACCGTGACCGACGGCGCGTACACGGGCGGCTCGGCGGCCGGTATCGAGGAGGCGCTCGTCGAGGCGGCGGGCATCTCCCGCAGCGAACGGGTGGGCAAGCTGGTCGCCCGGACCGCCGCGAGCCGCGCGGTACGGGCCGTCGGTGACCGCTTGCAGGAGGAGGGCCTGCTGCTCCGTACCGCCCTGCGGCGCGGGCAGTATCGGGCCCGGCGCCTGCTGTGGTGGTCGGCGGCCCTCGCGCTGGTGCCGGCGGTGTGGGCACCGACCACCGGGACCGCTGATCATCGGTGGGCCGGTGTGGTCCTCGCGGCCGGCGCGGCCCTCACGGCCACGCTCGTCAAGCCGTCCCCGGCCTGGGTGCCGTACCGCGTCCAGTCGACGCTCGCCATCCTGCGCGGCGAACGCGAGCGTCCGGCCCCATGGCGCCGGACAGGCGCCCTGGCCGCCCTTGCCGTCACCCCCGTGGGCGCGGTGGCCCTCGGCGGACTGTCCGCCGCGCCGGAGCCGGAATTCAGGGAGTTGGTCACACCCGAGACCTGGAGGGCCGGCGACCCGGCCTTCGGCGGCGCCTCCGACACCGGGCTCGGCACGTCCGGGCACCGGGGTTCTTGCGGGTACGCCGCAGCGTGCGGTGGTGGTGACGGCGGTGGCTGCGGAGGCGCGGGGGAGTGAGAACGACGTGACGCCCAGCCTGGAGGTGCGGTGCGGGTAACCGCCGTGGTGGAGCGCACCGTCGCGACGTCGCCGTTCCAGGTCGGGCTGCCGTTCCACAGCGCGGACACCTCCTGCCCGCGGGGAGGGTGAGGGTCACGGACCGGATGATGACCGGCGCGGGGCAGGCCGTCACGGACGCCGGCGCCGCCCCGGCCCCCAGTCCGCTCCGCGCCCGCCGGCGAGTCGGGCCTCCTCGGCACCCCGCTCCGGCCCGGCACCGTCGTCACGGTGCCGACACCGTGGTCAGGGCGCCTGCCAGACCGTTCCGCGTGCCTCGTACTCCAGCATCGACTCGACGCCGATCGCGGCGTCCGGTCCGAGTTCGCGTTTGACGAGCCACAGCCCCAGTTCCAGTCCCGAGGAGATGCCGCCGGCGGTGACGAGGTCGCCGTCGTCGACCACACGGGCGTCCTTGACGAGACCGCCGTGTTCCGCGAGGTACGCCTTCGCGCCGTGGTGCGTGGTGCAGGGCCGCCTCTGGGTCAGGCCGGCCGCGGACAGCAGTACCGCTCCGGTGCACAGCGAGCTGATCGTCAGCCCCTCGCGGGGAGCCGCGGCGAGCGCTCGCGGGAGGGTCCCGTTGTCGATCTCGGCCCAGACGCCCGGACCGTCGCGGCGCGTGTAGCCGCCGCCCGGCACCACGATCAGGTCCGTCTCCTGCGGCGCCCAACGGTGCTTGACCTGGATGGCCGTACCATATCCGCAGCGGATCAGTCCCGGGCGTCCGGTGGTGACGTACCGGACCCGGACGCCGTCCCCGCTGTGCATGGCAGCGGCTGAGAAGACCTCGTAAGGCGCGATGCAGTCCAGCTCCTCGACCCCGTCGAACACCACGATGTCGACCCGCAGCGGCCCCGTCCGCCGGGTCGCGGCGGCCGCTGCCCGGGTGCTCGAGGCGGTGGCCGTCAGCGTCCCGGCCCCCAAAGTCGCCGCGCCCGCCGCTGACGTCCGGCGGAGAAACTCTCTGCGTTCCATCGGTATGCCTCCTGTGTGAGCCGTGATGCCTTCGGGCAACGGCATGCGGTCCGTGAACCGCCCGCGGGACAGTGGTCGTTCAGGACGGCCGGTGAGTTCCCGCGCCGGACGACGCGGCGAGGAGACGGCTCCCGCCGCACGGCGAGCGACAGTCGGTGCCGACTCCCCCCGGGTTCCCGTGTGTTGTCGTGGCGTGGATCACGGTGACGGGACCCACGGGGACGGCGGAAGGTGCGGGTATACCCTCGCGTGACGCGTGAGGCCCGGACTGCGAGGATGAGGCGCCATGAGGGCTGGGTGGTGTTCCCGCACGCTCAGGGCCGCCGTGTTCGCGGCCGTCTGCGTGCTGCTCGCCTCCCTGGGCCACGTCATGATGTCGGGCACCGCGGTGCCCTGGTGGGCCATGGCCGCGGGAGCGGCGATGACCGGCGGTACGGCCTGGCTGCTGGCCGGACGGGAGCGCGGGCCGACCGTGGTCGGCTCCCTGGTGGTCGCCGCCCAGGCCGTACTCCACGTCTCGTTCGCGCTCACCCAGGCAGTCCTGGACCCCCGGACCCCGGGCGCCGGGTCACTCGGCCGGCGGTGGCTGGGCTACCTGCTGCTCGGCTCACCGCCGGGCCCCGGCCCCCGGCACGGTGCCGTGCCGACGTCCATGGTCACCATGGAGCACGCGATGGGTGGCATGCACTCCATGGGGCCGATGGACCGCATGGGGGCCGCGCACCCTTACGGCCACGGCATGTCCGGCATGTCCCCGGCCGGCATGCTCACCGCACACCTGCTGGCCGCGCTGCTGTGCGGCCTGTGGCTGGCTTACGGCGAGCGGGCCGCGTTCCGCATCCTGCGGGTCCTCGCCGGCTGGCTCGTCGCTCCGCTCCGGCTGATCCTCCGGCTGCCCGAGCCGCCCTACCGGCCACGCCTCCGCGCCCGCCGGGGCCGCTCGGACGGCACGCTGCGGCGGATCCTGCTCACCCGCGCGGTCACGTCCCGGGGGCCACCCGCGGGGTGCGCTGTCGCCTGACGACAGCCGGCTTCCCGAGGCCGTACGCACCGGTTTCCCGAGACCGTGCACACCGGATCACCGAGACCGTGCACACCGGAATCCCGGAACCGTACACATGGACGAGGAGATGACGCACCGTCGGCTCCTCGCCTCGGGCATCGGCCGCGCACTTGCCGCGCCCGGCCGTTCACCCCCTTTCACCGGTACCGCCGT
>NZ_JACBWZ010000820.1 GCF_013870595.1 Streptomyces sp. WELS2
ACCCCGAGCCCCACGCCCAGCGCGCCCGACGCGTCCGGAACGGCGCCTACGCTCCCAGGACCCTCCGCAGATAGTCGTTCTGGAACAGCCGGTCCGGGTCGAGACGGTTCCGCAACGCCGTGAACTCGCCGAAGCGCGGATACACCCGGGAGAAGTACTCGGCGTCCCGCGTGTGCACCTTGCCCCAGTGCGGACGCCCCTCGTGCGCGGTGAAGATGCGCTCGGCGGCCGTGAAGTACGCCTGGTACGGCGTGCCCCGGAACATGTGCACGGCGACGTAGGCGCTGTCCCGGCCGGAGGCGGTGGACAGGGTGATGTCGTCGGCCGGGGCGGTGCGCACCTCCACCGGGAAGCTGATCCGCAGCCCCGAGCGGTCCACCATGGTCCGCAGTTCGCGCAGGGTCTCCACCAGGGCGGCGCGCGGGATCGCGTACTCCATCTCCACGAAGCGCACCCGGCGCGGCGAGGTGAAGACCTTGTAGGGGATGTCGGTGTACGTCCGCGCGGACAGGGCCCTGCTGGAGATCCGGGCGATGGCCGGGACGACGGCCGGCGCGGCCCGGCCGGCCCACTGGGCCGCCTGGAACACCCCGTTGGACAGGAACTCGTCCTCGAACCAGGCGGCCGCCCGCCCCACCGGCCGCCTGGGACCGGCGCTGCGGTTGTTGCGCTTGGTGGTGGTGTTCCCGGTGTGCGGGAACCAGTAGAACTCGAAGTGCTCGTTCTCCGCCCACAGTTGGTCGAACTCCGACAGGACCCGCTCCAGCGGCATCGGTTCCTCGCGCGCGGTGAGCAGGAAGAGCGGTTCTACGGCGAACGTGATCGCGGTGACGACGCCCAGGGCGCCCAGACCGATCCGGGCGGCGGCGAAGACCTCGGGGTTCTCCTGCCCGGAGCAGGTGAGGACGGATCCGTCGGCCGTGACGAGTTCCAGCCCCTTGATCTGGGCGGCGATGGAGCCGGAGGCGCGGCCCGTGCCGTGGGTGCCGGTGCTGGTGGCCCCGGAGACGGTCTGCTCCATGATGTCGCCCATGTTGGTGAGCGACAGACCCTCGCGCGCGAGGGCGGCGTTGAGCCTCTTGAGCGGGGTGCCCGCCTCCACCGTGACCGTCATGGACTGCCGGTCGATGGTGCGTATGCCCGTCAACAGTTGAGGGCGTATCAGGACACCGTCGGTGGCGGCGATCGAGGTGAAGGAGTGCCCGGTGCCGACCGCCTTCACCTTCAGGCCGTCCTCCCGGGCCCGGCGCACCGCCGCGGCCAGCTCCTCCACCGAGGCCGGCGCGACCTGCCTGGCGGGCCGCGCGGAGACGTTGCCGCCCCAGTTACGCCAGGTTCCGTACGTCCCGCTCGCTGTGCTGCTCAACGGTGCCTCCCCGCCCCGCGGCCGGCTTGCGCAGCCGGCGGTACCCGAGGAAACCGACCACGACCGCGACGGCCCCGGACACGGCCGGAACCCCGTACCCGGCCCGCGCCCCGGCCGCGTCGATCGCCCAGCCGGCCGCGGACGAGCCGAGCGCGACACCGACCGCCAGGCCGGTGCTCACCCAGGTCATGCCCTCGGTGAGCCGCGCGCGAGGTACGTGCTCCTCGATGAGGGACATCGTCGTGATCATCGTCGGCGCGATGGACAGCCCCGCAACGAACAGCGCCACGGCCAGAAGCGGCAGGTTTCCGACCAGTAGGAGGGGGATCATACTCACGGCCATCGCCGCCACGCCCAGCAGCCAGCGGCGTTCCGGCGCCCCGCCCAGGCGCAGGAGTCCGAAGACCACGCCGGCCACGCAGGAACCGGCCGCGTACAGCGCGAGGACGATGCTGGCGGCGCCCTTGTGGCCGCGCTCGTCGGCGAAGGCGACGGTGACCACGTCCACCGCGCCGAAGATCGACCCGGTCGCGACGAAGGTGGCCACCAGCACCCGCAGCGCCACCGAGCGCAGGGCGCTGCCGCCGCCGTGCCGCGCGTCCGGGTCCGGCACCGGTTCGGTGGCCTGCTGGGCGGTCAGCCAGAAGACGCCGGCCGCGAGGAAACAGGCGGCCAGCAGCGGGCCCGCCTCCGGGAACCAGGCCGTGGACAGGCCGATGGAGACGATCGGCCCGAAGATGAAGCAGACCTCGTCCACCACCGACTCGAACGAGTACGCGGTGTGCAACCGGGGCGTGCCCCGGTACAGCGCGGCCCAGCGGGCCCGGATCATCGCACCCAGGCTCGGCACCGAGCCGGTCCCGGCGCCGCCGACGACGAGCCGATCGCCATCATCGGCATGGCCTGCCGCTACCCGGGCGGCGTGTCCTCACCGGAGGACCTGTGGCGGCTGGTCGCCGAGGGCGCCGACGCGATCAGCGAGTTCCCGGTCAACCGCGGCTGGGACCTGGAGCGGCTGTACGACCCCGACCCGGCCGCCACGGGAACCTCGTACGTGCGCCACGGCGGATTCCTGCACGACGCCGACCAGTTCGACCGCGAGTTCTTCGGCATCTCGCCCCGCGAGGCGACGGCCACCGACCCGCAGCAGCGGCTGCTGCTGGAGACGGCGTGGGAGACGCTGGAGAGCGCGGGACTGGACCCGGGCGCCCTGCGCGGCTCGCGCACCGGCGTGTTCACGGGCGCCATGTACGACGACTACGTGTCCCGACTGGCTTCCAGCCCCAAGGAGTACGAGGGGTTCCTGCTCGCCGGAAACCTCTCCAGCGTGGTCTCG
>NZ_JACBWZ010000821.1 GCF_013870595.1 Streptomyces sp. WELS2
ACCCGGCGGTGACCACCGCGCCGCGCAGGTCGACCACGGTGGTGCCGGGCCCGGCGAGGGCACGGGCGCCCCGGTCGTCGCCGAGGAAGCCGATCCGCCCCCGCTCAGCGGCGAGCGCGGTGTGCGGCAGGAGGCGGCCCGTGCCCGGGTCGAGCAGCCGGGCGGAGAGCAGGACGAGATCGGCGGGCACGGGGGCTCCTTCGCTGACAGGGGGCACATCAAGGCCGTTGGCTTTCAGGCGGGGGCACGGGGCTGACGGATCAGCCGGCGGCTTCGTCGAGCGTGCCGGGCCGCAGCCCGAGTTCCCGCTCGGCCGTGATGCGCGGCATGCGCAGCACCGCGGCCGGGCGTTCGGGTGTCGCGGTGTTGGCGTGGACGCCCAGGCCGTCGAGGACGACGAGGAGCTGCACGGCGACCGTCAGGGGATCGCCGGTGACGAACTCGCCGGCGTCCACGCCGTCCTGGATCAGGCCTTCGAGCCTGCCGCGCCAGGCGGCCTCCTGCCGGGCGACCCGGTCGCGGAGCACGGGCCGGTAGCGGCTGAGGTGGCGGGCGTTGATCCACAGCCGGCTGATGGCGTCGTACTCCTCTCCCGAGGTGTGGGCGAGGAAGCGGGCCAGCCGTCCGGTGGGCGTGAGCGCGGCGCTCCCGGCGGGGAGGAGGCGGTCGAGTTCGCCGGTCGCCGCGCTGCCGAAGGCCTCGGCGACGAGGTCCTCGGCCGAGGGGAAGTAGTGGCTGATCAGCCCGGGGCGGACGGCGAGTTCCTCGGCGATCCGGCGGAGCGTGACGCACTCCAGGCCCTCGGCCAGGGCGACGGCCGCGGCGGCGGCGACGATCTCCGCCCGCCGGGCGGCCGGGTCCTTGCGAATCCGCTTGCGCTGAACGCTTGACGACATGACGGCGATGCTATTGAGTGTGCGACCAATAAGCAACTGGTCACCCGCCCAATAAGCGACCAGACCCCATCCCACGGCTCTCGGAGGCCCCATGGCGTCCACGCTTCCCGACCCGCACCCCGGCGCGGGGCCCACGCCCGCCGGCGGCGCCTCCGTCTCCGGGGCCGCCGAGCGCGCCGGCGTCGAGGCGCACGGCATCGATCTCATCCCGGACTCCGAACGCCGGGGCCGGCCCCGTGAGTTGTTCTCCGTGTGGGCCGCCGCCAACGTCAACTACCTGAGCCTGGTGGTGGGCGGCGCGCTGGTGCTGATGGGGCTGAGCCTGTGGCAGGCGCTGGCGGTGATCGTCGTGGGCAATCTGTTCTGGCTGCTCACCGGCCTGCTGGCGGTCCCGGGCCCGGTGGCGGGCGCGCCGAGCGAGGTGGTGACCCGGGCGCTGTACGGGGTGCGCGGGAACCGGGTGAACAACGCGGTGACCGGCTGGCTGATCTCCGTGTGCTATTTCGCGCTGAACCTGGCGGCGGCGGCCACCGCGGCCTTCTCCCTGGTGGACCGGGCCGGACTGCCGGTGACCACCGCGGTGAAGGCGGCCGTCGTGGTACTGATCGCCGCCGTCACGCTCGCCATCGGCGTCTACGGCCATGCCGCGATCGTCCGGCTCTACCTGCCGATCACCCTGGTGCTGTCGGCGGTGTTCGCCGTGGTGGGCGTCGCGGTGCTGCGGCACACCGACTTCGGCTACACCCCCGGGCCGCCGCTGACCGGCAGGGACCTGTGGGCGACCGTGGCGGCCGGGACCGCCCTCATCGCCTCGGGCCCGCTGTCGTACACCACCAGCGCGGACTTCTCCCGCTATCTGCCCCGCACCACCCCCGCGAAGGCGGTGGCCGGCTGGACGGCGCTCGGCGGGTTCGTGCCGAGCGTCCTGGTGTGCGGCGTCGGCGCATGTGCCGCGACCGCCGTCGACATGAACGACCCGGAGACCTCGCTGCAGACGCTGCTGCCCGGCTGGTTCCGGCCGGTGTTCCTGCTCGCGCTGGTCCTCGGCACCGTCGCGCTGAACGCGCTCACGTCCTACAGCGCCGGTCTCGCGCTCCAGGCCGTCGGCCTGCGCATCCGGCGCACGCTCAGCGTCCTGGTGGACGGCGCGGTGGCCGTGTCGCTCACCCTGTACGCCCTGCTGGTCTCCGACTTCCTCGACGCCGTCGGTGATGTGCTCCAGCTGACCGTGCTGCTGCTCGGCCCGAGCACGGCCGTCTACGCCACGGACATCCTGCTGCGCCGGGGCCGCTACGACGGTCCCGGCCTCGCCGACGAGTCGCCCGGCGGGCCGTTCTGGTACACCGGCGGCGTCAACCGGTCCGGGGCGCTGGCCCTCACGGCGGGCGTGACGGCCTCCGCGCTGAGCGTCGACAGCGTCTACACCGGTCCCGTGGCCGCGGCCCTGGGCGGTGTCGACCTGGCCCTGCCGGCCGGACTGCTGGTGGCCTCGGCGGCGTACGCCGTGCTGTTCACGCGCCTCGGGCCGGCGGCGCCTCGTACCGGACAACCGTGAGCCGGGCGGGAGTCGGAGACGAGCCGCGCCCCGGCCGCACAGGACCCGGACACGGCGGCTGCCCGCCGGCGCCACCCGAGGGGGTACGTTTTCTCACTCGTTCTCGCGTCGTCGACGCGTAGTCGTACCACCGGCCGCCCGCGTCTGCTGCACTGCCCCTGCACGGGCAGGCAGTTGACGACGCATCAGGAGGCACGGTGTCCAGACGGAACGGGCGTTCGGCGGCGGGCAGAGCGGTTCTCACGACGGT
>NZ_JACBWZ010000822.1 GCF_013870595.1 Streptomyces sp. WELS2
TGCTCGCCCGCCACGGAGGACATCAGCATGCCCTCCGCGGCCGGCCCGAAGAACGCCTGCCCGGTGCCGCCCAGCGCGGTCAGCAGCATCATCTGCCACAGCCGCGGGGCTCGGTCGCGGTCACTCCACGGTCGGGTCGCCGTGCAGCCGTACCGTGGCGAGGATCTTGTCGATGGTCGCGTCGGACAGTTCCTCCTTGACGCCCTTCGCGCCGTACAGCGACCACGACACGAAGCTGCCCGAGGAGTTCTTGAAGGCGAACGTGACCGCCTTGCCGTCGGTGTCGCACTTGTTCTTCTTCGGCACACCGCTGACGTACGACGTCGCGACGCTGCCGGTGACGCCCGACGCGGTGGTGAAGGACTTCGCCTCGCCGATGTGCAGGTACTTCTTGGCCGCCTTCGACTGGTCCGTGAACCCGCCGAACGCGAAGGCGGCCGAGTCGCCCCGGGCGACGCTCGCGGTGTCCTTGGCGCCCATCTCGCCCTTGGTGCCGGCCGCGGCCAGCGACGACGTCTCCTCCCTGCCGTCCTTGTCGTCGTCGGAGACGCAGTAGCTGGGCTTGAGGAACGACGCGCCGGAGAAACCTATGTACGCGGAGCCGTCGCCCTTCTCCTTGTCCTCGAAGAAGGTGAAGACGCCGGCGCGCTGCACCTCCCAGTCGGCCGGCACGTCGAAGGCCGTCCCGTACTTGGCGTTGACCACGACCTTCCAGCCCGGGACCGTCGGCTTCTCCGTCCCGCCGGAGCGGGGGTTGTCGGTCGCGGCCGGGGAGGCGGGCGAGGTGGGGGCCGGCGACGGGCTCGTGGTCCGCGCGTCCTTGCCGCCGTCCGCCTCGTCGTCCTTCGAACCGCCCAGCACCAGGAAGCCGGTGACGGCCGCGGTGACCACGACGGCCGTGGCGGCGACGAGGGCGACCAGCTTCGTGCGGCCGCCGCCGTGCGGGGGTTCGGGCGCGGACGGCTGCCCCCACTGCGGCGGCTGCCCGTAGGGGACGGTCGGGGGCTGCGCGTAGGGGCCGCCCGTCGGCTGCTGGGGCGGGTACGGACCGGGCGGCTGCGGAGGTTGCTGCGCCTGCCGACCGGTGTGTGGCTGCTGCCCGTACGGGGAGCCCGGAGGCTGCTCGCCGTACGGGGCGCTGGGGGGCTGGTGTCCGTACGGGGTGCCGGGGGGCTGCTCGCCGTACGGGCCCGGCTGCGGGTGCTGCGGGTATCCGGGCTGCCGGTAGGCGTTCGGCTGCGGGTGTCCCGGCTGCTGGTACGGGTTCTGCCGCGGATCGTGCTGCGGGTTCTGCGCGCCCCCTGGCGGCTGCTGATCTGGCCACATGGCCTGTAACCCTAGTGCGCTTCTCTGGCCAGCCCCTGCTACTCGTGAGTAACATGACGGCCATGAGCGCAGACCAGATGTCGATCGGCGAGATGCTCGCCGCCACCGTGCCCATGGCCCGGACCCTGAACCTGGAGTTCCTGGAGACCACGGCAGACAGGGCCGTGGTCTCCCTGCCGGACCAGGACGCGTACCACAACCACGTGGGCGGCCCGCACGCCGGTGCGATGTTCACCCTCGGGGAATCGGCCAGCGGGGCCATCGTGCTGGCCGCCTTCGGGGACCAGCTCTCGCGCGCCGTGCCGCTCGCCGTCCGCGCCGAGATCGCCTACAGGAAGCTGGCCATGGGCGCCGTCACCGCGACCGCGACCCTGGGCCGCCCGGTCGCCGAGGTCGTCGCCGAACTCGACGCCGGACAGCGCCCCGAGTTCCCCGTGTCGGTCGAGATACGGCGCGCGGACGGCGCGGTGACCGGCGAGATGAGTGTCCTGTGGACGCTCCGGCCGTCCGGCGGGGAGAAGTAGCCCGCCCCGGCCCGGACGACACCGCGCCCCGCCCCGTCGGCACCGGGGCGGGGCGCCGGTGTCCGGGACCGGGCGCGGAGGTGCGGCGGGGTCACCGGACGGCGACCACGTTGGTCGCCTTCGCGCCGATCACCTCGAAGGCGACCCGCTGACCCTCGCGGGTCGTCTGTGTCTCCATGCAGGAGAAAGGGCGCCTTTCACCGTGCTCGTCGGTGATGATGCCCACGCCGTCCGCGTCGTTGTAGACGGCGATCCTTCCGAGCGGCATGGTCTGCTCCTTTCCTTCGTGGGTCGCGGGGATCCCTGCGCTCCTTCGGTGAGCAGAGCATCACGCACCGTGCCGGGGAGGAGGAAGGGTGCGTCGGTGCGTCGGCCAGGGTTTGACCGGATGTCGGCGGAGTCGCGTACGGCCCGGACCACACGAATACCGGAATTGGACATTTGGCCCGCCATCCGGCCTTTTCGTCGAGAAGTCGGCCGCCGGGTCGAACACCGTCCGGAGATACCAGCGGTAACCATTGAGGGAAGCCGGACTTCTCCGCCGGGGTATTCCGGCTCCTTGTTTCCGGTGAGTCGCCTGTGTCAAGGTGAGCCTCCCCGCGGGAGGGCAAAGGCGGACGCCGACGTCCGGCCGGCCCTTTAGGTATGCACGTATGCACCGACAGGCACTGTTTTTCCACGGGACGCCCGCGCGCATGCGGTCCTGCGGCTGGAAAGGAAATGTTTCCGTGCAGCCCCCTTACCCCCCACGCCCGCCCTACCCGCCCCCGCCCGGCCCGGCCGCCGAGTCCGACCCCGCCCTCCTCGCACGGTGTCGGGGACCTCGTCGGCGAACCGGGCCGCGTGGAT
>NZ_JACBWZ010000823.1 GCF_013870595.1 Streptomyces sp. WELS2
CCGGGCGGATGGCCGGGGACGGGGGCGGCGGACGGTTCGAGGAGAGGGCAGCGGGGTCTTGGCCCTTCTCCCCGAGTTCGGGGGCCTCGCTACGAGGCTCAGCCCATCTCCTCCAGGGACTTGCCCTTCGTCTCCTTGACGAACTTCAGGACGAACGGGATGGAGAGGGCGGCGCACACGGTGTAGATCACGTAGGTGCCGGAGAGGTTCCAGTCGGCCAGCGACGGGAAGCTCGCGGTGATGGCCCAGTTGGCGATCCACTGCGCGGAGGCGGCGACACCGAGGGCGGCGGCGCGGATCTTGTTCGGGAACATCTCGCCGAGGAAGACCCAGACCACCACGCCCCAGGACAGGGCGAAGAAGAGGACGAACAGGTGGGCGGCGATCAGGGCGACCCAGCCCTGGGTGCTCGGCAGCTTGCCGTCGACCAGGTGGTAGCTGAACGCCCAGGCCTCCAGCGCCAGGCCGACGACCATGCCGACCGAGCCGATGAGGGCGAGCGGCTTGCGGCCGACGCGGTCCACGAAGATCATCGCGATCACGGTGCCGACGATGTTGATGATCGAGGTGGTGAAGGAGTAGAAGAACGAGTCCGACGGGTCGACGCCGACCGACTGCCACAGCGTCGAGGAGTAGTAGAACGCGACGTTGATGCCGACGAACTGCTGGAAGACCGACAGGCCGATACCGATCCAGACGATCGGCTTGAAGAAGAAGGAGCCGCCGAGCAGGTCCTTGAAGGAGGACTTGTGCTCGCTCTTCATCGCGTGCTCGATCTCGGCGACGCGGGCGTCGAGGTCGGTCTCCTTGCCCTCGACCTCGGCGAGGATCTCCCGGGCGCGCTCACGCTTGCCGATGGAGAGCAGGAAGCGGGGGGACTCGGGGATCGCGAAGGACAGCATGCCGTAGAGGACGGCCGGGACGACCATCACACCGAGCATGACCTGCCAGGCCTCCAGGCCCATCAGCTTGCCGCGCTGGTCGCCGCCGGCGGCGTTGAGCAGACCCCAGTTGACCAGCTGGGAGATGGCGATGCCGACGACGATCGCGGCCTGCTGGAAGGAGCCGAGCCGGCCGCGGTAGGCGGGCGGGGCGACCTCGGCGATGTAGGCGGGGCCGATCACGGAGGCCATGCCGATGGCGAAGCCGCCGATGACGCGCCAGAAGGCGAGGTCCCACAGCGCGAACGGCAGCGCGGAGCCGACGGCGCTGACGGTGAACAGGACGGCGGCGATCTGCATACAGCGGATGCGGCCGATGCGGTCGGCTATGCGGCCGGCGGTGGCGGCGCCGATGGCACAGCCGATCAGCGCGATCGCGATGACCTGGGCGAGGGCGGCGGAACCGACGTCGTAGCGGTCCCGGATGGCCTCGACGGCGCCGTTGATCACGGAGCTGTCATAGCCGAAGAGGAAGCCGCCCATGGCGGCAGCCGCCGCGATGAAGATGACGTGCCCGAGATGTTCGGGGTGAGCCGACCTGGCTCCTGACTGAGGTGCCTGCGCTGTGCTGGTCACGGTGTAACTCCTCGGGCCACGGCAACGCTGCCGGGTGGGGGCGAGCCCTTACAGGTCTCCAGTGGCGCATACGGACGAGCCACTTACACCTGAAGGTAAAAGCAACGTTGCAGAGACTATGCCTTCAAGTTTCGAAGTCAATACTTCAACGACTGTGAGTTTTCAGATATGCCTGACGATCTTGTGTTCAAGAACTGAACACTCAGCAAGATGATCTTGAAGGGCCTCCCTGGTGAACCCGGGAAAAGGGCTAGCGCAACCGCTGGGAGACGACCTTGGAGACGCCGTCGCCCTGCATGGACACGCCGTAGAGCGCGTCGGCTACCTCCATCGTGCGCTTCTGGTGCGTGATCACGATCAGCTGCGAACTCTCCTGGAGCTCCCGCATGATCCCGATCAGCCGCTGGAGGTTGGTGTCGTCCAGCGCGGCCTCGACCTCGTCCATGACGTAGAACGGGCTCGGGCGGGCCTTGAAGATCGACACCAGCAGCGCGACCGCGGTCAGCGAGCGCTCGCCGCCGGACAGCAGGGAGAGCCGCTTGACCTTCTTGCCCGGCGGACGGGCCTCCACGTCCACGCCCGTGGTGAGCATGTTCGCGGGGTCGGTCAGCACCAGACGGCCCTCGCCGCCGGGGAACAGCCGGGCGAAGACGCCCTCGAACTCCCGGGCGGTGTCCCGGAAGGCCTCGGTGAAGACCTGCTCGACGCGCTCGTCGACCTCCCTCACCACCTGGAGCAGGTCGGCGCGGGTCTTCTTCAGGTCCTCCAGCTGCTCGCCGAGGAACTTGTGCCGCTCCTCCAGCGCGGCGAACTCCTCCAGCGCCAGCGGGTTGACCTTGCCCAGCTGCTGGTACGCCCGCTCGGCCGCCCTGAGCCGCTTCTCCTGCTCGGCGCGGTCGAAGGGGCGGGGCCGGTTGCGCGGGTGCCCGGGGTCCTCGGGCAGCCGCTCGCCGTCGGCGGGGGGCGAGGGCGGCACCGGCTGGTGCGGCCCGTACTCGGCCACCAGTCCCTCCGGTTCGACACCCAGTTCCTCCAGCGCCTTCGTCTCCAGCTGCTCGATGCGCAGCCGCTTCTCGGCGCCGAGTACCTCGCCCCGGTGGACCGAATCCGTCAACTTGTCGAGCTCGGCCTTGAGTTCACGGCCGGCCGTGCGGGCGGCGGCGAGCTCCTGCTCGCCAGGG
>NZ_JACBWZ010000824.1 GCF_013870595.1 Streptomyces sp. WELS2
GGCTGGGCGCCGTAGGGCTGCGGGGCCGGCGGCTTCGGGGCCGGGATCAGGGACGCCTGGAGGGCGGGGACGAGCGGGGTGGCGATGGCGGCGGCGGCCATCACCAGGGTGGCGATCAGGGCCAGGATCAGCCCCATGCCGGCGTCGGGCGCCTGATCGTCCGAGCCGCCGCCGATGTTGTTCAGGCCGCCGACCGGGTCGATGATGTTGCCCAGCGCGCTCCAGGCGGCGAAGACCGCGAACGCCACGCCGAACGCGCCGAGTTCGAGACCCGCGATCTTGCGGGGCTGCGGCAGGCCCCGGTTCACGACGATGAGCGCCGCGCCGATGATGCCCGCCAGCACGACGCCGAGCAGGACCGGTCCGCTCTCCCAGAGGTTCGGCAGGTCGACGCCGTCGGGCAGCCCGTCGTACGAGTAGTTGTCGAGGAACGACGCGATGAACAGCACCACCGCTGCTCCGATCACCACGCCGTCGCCTCTAGTGAGGGAGCGGATATTCACTTCAGGTCCTTCGTAGGTCGTCTCGTCGTCGGTAGACACTACAGTCCGCAAGATCGGACTGTCCGGCCGGTTATGGCCGCCGGTCACGAATCGCGCAGGAAACTCACGATTCCCTCAGAGATCCCCTGCGCCGCGCGCTGCCGCCAGCTTCCGCTGGTCAGCAGGGCCGCGTCCGTGTTATCGCGCATGTTGCCGCACTCGATGAACACCTTGGGAACCGTTGACAGATTGAGACCACCCAGATCCGTCCGCGTGACCAGGCCGGTACCGTCGCCTACGTAGTTGGCGGGCGGCTCCCCGGTCGCGCGGAGGTAGGTGCCCGCCACCCGCACCCCCAGCTCGTGCGAGGGGCCGACGATGGGACGGGTGTCCGCCGCACCGGCGTGCACGGACCCCGGCAGGATGACGTGGAAGCCGCGGTTGCCGGCGTCGGAGCCGTCGGCGTGCAGCGAGATCGCCGCGTCCGCGTGCGCGGCGTTGCCGAACCGCGCCCGCTCGTCCACGCACGGACCCCAGGGCGGGCTGTCGCCGTCGTGGGTCAGCCTCACCGTGGCGCCCTCCCGCTCCAGCAGGTCCCGCAGCCGGTGCGCCAGATCGAGCGTGAACGTCGCCTCGGTGTAGCCGTCGTTGGTGGACGTCCCGGTGGTGTCGCACTCCTTGTAGTTGGTGCCGATGTCCACCTGGCGGTTGATCTCCGCCGTGTGCCGGAAGTTGCCCGGGTTGTGCCCGGGGTCCACGACGACGACCTTGCCCCGGAGCGCGCCGGAGCCGCGGGAAGGGGCGGAGGGAGAGCCGGACACCTTGCCGTCGTCGCCCCGGGAGGCCGCCGGGGCGGGAGCGGAGGAGGCCGTCCGGGAGCCGGACGCGGAGGTGGTGCGCGCCGCACCGCCCGAACCCCCGTCGCCCAGCGTCTCGTACACCCCCCAGCCGAGCAGGGCGCCGGGCACCAGCGCGGCGAGCGCCACGGTCAGCGGGCCGCGCCGGGGCCGGCGGGGCTGCGGGGATTCGAATTCCGGGCCTGTGTACGACACGTCTGCGACTCTAACCGGGGCCTCAGACTCCCGCCCCCGCTCGCCGCAGCACGCGCAGTGAGCCGACGGCGCCGACCTCGGTGAACGCCCCGGAATCCAGGGCGCGCAGGTACACCCGGTAGGGTGCCTGGCCCGTGAACTCGTCCTCGGGGTGCGGGAAGACGTCGTGGATGACCAGCAGACCGCCCTCGGCGACGTGCGGGGCCCAGCCCTCGTAGTCGGCGCCGGCGTGTTCGTCCGTGTGGCCGCCGTCGACGAACACGAGGCCGAGCGGCGAGTTCCAGAACGCCGCGATCTGCGGGGAGCGGCCGACGAGGGCGACGACGTGCTCCTCCAGCCCCGCGCGGTGCAGGGTGCGGCGGAACAGCGGCAGCGTGTCCATCAGCCCGATCTCGGGGTCGACCGTCTCCGGATCGTGGTAGTCCCAGCCGGGCTGCTGCTCCTCGCTGCCCCGGTGGTGGTCGACGGTCAGCGCGGTGACCCCGGCCTGCCGTGCCGCGTCGGCCAGCAGGATCGTGGAGCGCCCGCAGTAGGTCCCGACCTCCAGCAGCGGCAGCCCGAGCCGCCCCGCCTCCACCGCCGCCGCGTACAGGGCGAGCCCCTCGTCGACGGGCATGAACCCCTTGGCCGCCTCGAACGCGGCCAGGATGTCGGGCTTGGGCGTGGCGGTGGCCATGGGTTCCTCTCGACCGTACGACTGTCCGAACCCCGCTTATGCTGCCGCACGCCCGGCCGGGTGGGGGACAGGGGGCCTCCCGGACAGGGTGCGGGCACATGGATCGGCCATCGGGACGAGTACCGCCGGCGCACCGTGTCCGCCTGGCCCGGCTGTTCGTCCCGCCCGGACACCGGGTCCGGATCCTGAGCGGGGCGTGAGGTGTGCATGCGTACGGCCCGCCAGTCGCACTGGCGGGCCGGTACGGGTGCGGTGCTCTACTGACACCCCTGACGGGCAGCCCTTCCGGGGCTCCTAGGCGCTCACGGTCTCCCCGGGCAGGGACAGATCCAGGTCGACGGCCCGCTCCTCCCCGGAATGCGTCGCGGAAGAGGCGAGCGGCCCATGGCCGGAGGCCTTCGCGGCGAGGACGTACGGCCCCCGCGCGGGCACGGCCAGGGCGTACCGCCCCTCCTCGTCGGAGACGGTGGCCCCCGCCTGC
>NZ_JACBWZ010000825.1 GCF_013870595.1 Streptomyces sp. WELS2
TCCAGTTCCTCAACGTCTTCTACTGGCTCACCCAACGCGCCCCGCACACCGAGTACTTCCAGGGCGCCCGGCCAGCGCCGCGCCCGGTCCGGCTCCAGCGCGCGCAGCAGCGCCCGCTCCACGTCCTCGCCCAGCTCCGGCCGCAGCCGCCGGGGCGGCACCACCTTCCCCGGCGGTCCCGGCACGGTCCCGGTGAGCAGCTCGTAGCCGACCGCGCCCAGGCTGTAGACGTCCGCCCGCTCGTCGATGCCCGACCCCGGTTCGGCCTGCTCCGGCGGCCGGTACCCCGCCGAACCCGCCGCGAGCGTCAGCACCGAGGCCTGCGCGAGGCTCTTGGCCAGGCCCAAGTCGGCCAGCAGCACCCGCCGGGAGCCGTCCGGGGCTGTGTGCAGCAGCACATTGGCCGGCTTGATGTCACGGTGCACGATGCCCGCCTCGTGCAGCCCGGCGGCCCCGCGCGCGGCCTCGGCGGTCAGCGCCAGCGCCTCCGGCACCGGCAGCGCACCGCCTGCCGAGAGCTCGGCGAGGCTCCCGCCATCGGCGTACTCCATCACGAAGTAGGGTCTGCCGTCCGGCAGTTCACCGATGTCGTAGACCTGCACCACCCGGCTGGAACCGGCCCGGCGCAGCAACCTCGCCTCGGCCAGGAAGCGTTCGCGGACGTCGAGCCGGTGCGCCCAGTTCTCCGCGAGGACCTTCACCGCCACCGGCGCCTGGAGTTCGGGGTCGTGGGCGAGCCACACCAGCGCGAACGCGCCGCTGCCCAGCGGCCGTTCGAGACGGTACCGGCCGATCCGCTCCGGGGGCTGCATACGGCTATCATGCCTGGCCCGGGACCGACGTGAAGGGGGGCCGGCCGTGCCGGAGGGGGCATCGACCGAGGAACTGGCCCGGCGTGCCGCCGCCGGCGACGGCACGGCCCTGGAGCTGCTGCTGACCGAGATCCGGTCCGAGACCGTGCGCCGCTGCGGGCGCTTCCTGCCGTGCCGGGAGGACGCCGAGGAGGCCGCCCAGGACGTGCTGCTCCAAGTGGCGCGGCACATCACCCGGTTCGAGGGCCGCAGCCGCTTCGGCACCTGGCTGTACACCGTCGTCGCCAACTGCTGCCGGCAGAAGTACCGCGAGCTGAAACGGCGGGCCGCCGAACAGCCCGCCGTCATCGAGCCCGCCCACGCCGTCGACCCGCGCACCACCAGCGTCATCGCCGGCTCCCGGGTCGATCTGCTGGAGGCCCTGGACCGGCTGGAGCGGGAAGATCCGCATCTGGTCGCGCCGCTGGTCTACCGGGACATCTGCCAGCTCGACTACGCCGAGGCGGCCGAACGCGCCGGCATCCCGCTCGGCACGCTCAAGTCCCGTCTGCACGAGGCCCGCAAACGGGTACGGCCCTGGCTGACGGCCTCGGCGTAGCCCGGCGGCCCTACCGGTCCTGCTCGAACAACGGCAGCTCGGCCCAGATCGTCTTGCCCTCCGCCGTGTGCCGGCTGCCCCAGCGCCGGGTGAGCTGGGCGACCAGCAGCAGGCCCCGGCCGCCCTCGTCGAACACCTTGGCCCGGCGCAGATGCGGGGCGGTGTGGCTGGCGTCGAAGACCTCGCAGGTCAGCGTGTTCGCGTCGTGGATCAGCCGGAGCCGGATGGGGTGGGAGCCGTACCGGATGGCGTTGGTGACCAGCTCGCTGACCACCAGCTCGGCGGTGAACGTCGCCTCGCTCAGCGACCAGTCGGACAGCTGCTCGACGACCTGCTTGCGGATCGGCGCGACCAGCGCCGGGTCGGCGGGGATGTCCCAGGTCGCGACCTGCGAGGCGGGCAGGCCCCGGGTACGGGCGAGCAGCAGGGCCACGTCGTCCGGTGCGCCGCCGTAGGGGAGCAGGGTGTGCAGGAGGCGGTCACAGGTCTCGTCCAGGGAGCCGGCGTACGCCCCGAGCGCCGCGTGGAGCATCTCCCTGCTGTTCTCCGGGTCCCGCTCCCGGGACCACACCAGCCCGTCCGTGTACAGCGCGAGGACCGTGCCCTCGGGCAGCTCCACCTCGGCGGACTCGAACGGCAGCCCGCCCAGGCCCAGCGGGGGACCGGCGGGCAGGTCCAGTGCGCGGGGGGTGCCGCCCGGCTCCAGCACCACGGGCGGCGGATGCCCGGCGCGGGCCAGCGTGCAGCGCCGGGACACCGGGTCGTAGACGGCGTACAGACAGGTGGCGCCGAGCTCGCCGGGGCTGCCCGCCTCGCCGGCGCTCGCCGTCCCGGACTCGTCCGAGAGCCGCAGCACCAGGTCGTCCAGGTGGGTCAGCAGCTCGTCCGGGGCCAGGTCGATGTCCGCCAGGGTGCGCACGGCGGTGCGCAGCCGGCCCATGGTGGCCGAGGCCCGGATGCCGTGCCCGACCACGTCCCCGACGACCATCGCGACCCGCATCCCGGACAGCGGGATCACGTCGAACCAGTCCCCGCCCACCCCGGCGCGCGCGGCCGGCAGATACCGGGAGCAGGCCTCCAGCGCGGCCGTGTGCGGCAGCGAGCGGGGCAGCAGGCTGCGCTGGAGCGCGAGCGCCGTCTCCCGCTCGCGGGAGTAGCGGCGGGCGTTGTCGATGCAGACGGCGGCCCGCGCGGTGATCTCCTCGGCCAGCAGCACGTCGTCCGGGGTGAACGCCTCCGGGCGCCGGTGCCGGCCCAGCACCGCGACCCCGAGGGTCAG
>NZ_JACBWZ010000826.1 GCF_013870595.1 Streptomyces sp. WELS2
ACCGGCGGGCGGAAGTCGTTGCGCTTCCAGTGGTCGAGGACGGTGCCGCGGTGGCCGCCGAGACGACGAGTGCGGCGGCGCCCACGAGCGCCGCCGCACCGGATATGCCGTTCGGCCGGGTTCTCGGTCCTGCCGCCGCTCGCCCGGCGCGTCTTCCGGAATGACGCATTGTCTCCCCAACCCCCCACATGCGTACGCCCGTCACCGGCGGCGGGCCGCCGCCGGGCACGGCCATTGGACGCGGTGGTCCGCCCGCGCATCAACAGTCGCGACGCGGCGACGGGCGATTTCCGGCCCCGGCCGGCGGCGACTGTCGCCAAAGAGCCTCGGAATTGTCCGTGATCCGTAACAGGCGGATCCCGTGATCTTTCCCGCCCGTCCTGCCAGGTGCACGGAAATCGAACGGCACGACGGACACACCAGGGGGCGGGGCGGACATGGCACGGCATGGCGGACGGGGTTGGTACGGCCGGGTGATCGCGGCGGCGGTCGGCGTGACGGCGGTGGCCGCCGTGACGTCGGTGTGGTCGGCGCAGGCCGGTCAGAGCGGCGGCGGACCGGCCGCGCCGGGTGTCTCCGCCCGGCCCGGCACGCCCGAGGCCACGGCCGTGTCCCCGTCGATAGCGCACGCCTCCGACGGGGGCGCGCACGCGGTCAACATCACCATCGACGACGGCCCGGACCCGGTGTGGACCCCGCAGGTGCTCGGGCTGCTGCGGGACAACGGCGTGAAGGCGACGTTCTGCATGGTCGGCCCGCAGGCCCAGGCCCACCCCGATCTGGTCCGGCAGGTGGTGGCCGCCGGTCACCGGCTGTGCGACCACACGGTCTCGCACGACACCGGCATGGACCACAAGTCCGAGGCCTACCAGGCGCGGCAGATCACCGACGCCGAGCGGCAGATCACCGAGGCGTCGGGCGGGGTGCGGCCCATGTACTACCGGGCCCCGGGCGGCGCCTTCACCCCCTACAGCCGGAAGCTGGCGGCCTCGCACGGGATGCGGCCGCTGGGCTGGAACGTCGACTCCAAGGACTTCGAGCGGCCGGGCAGCGAGGCGATCATCGCCACGGTCAAGGGCGAGCTGACCAACGGTCCGACGATCCTCTTCCACGACGCGGGCGGTGACCGCGCGCAGACGGTGGCGGCGCTGCGCACCCTGCTGCCGTGGCTGAAGGAGCAGGGGTACTCCTTCGGTTTCCCGGTGCGCTGACACACTTCCGGACGCTTTGTCCGCTTGGGCGTTGCACGCTGTGCGTCGCGTGGTCACAGAGTGGTGGAGACCTCTTGTGGGCGTGTGAACGCAGCCTTTAGCCTCCGAGGCGTTGTGCACAGCGAAACCATCATTGCGCATGCTGCAACGCCTCATCGGAGGAGCAGTCCATGAAACTGTCCGTCCGCCTCGCCGGGTTCACCGCGCTCGCCGCCGTCCTGGCCACCGCCTGCGCGCCCCAGACCTCCGGCACCTCCTCCTCCGGCAAGGACGAGAAGACCGGTACCCTGCGCGTCTGGCTCTTCCAGGAGGTCGACAACCAGCCCAAGCAGCGCGTCGTCGACGCGGTCCTCGCCGGCTTCGAGAAGGCGCACCGGGGCGCCGAGGTCACCGTGGAGTACATCCCGGTGGAGACCCGGGCCCAGCGCGTCAAGGCCGCCTTCAACGACCCGAAGTCCGCGCCGGACGTCATCGAGTACGGCAACACCGACACCGCCGGCTATGTGAAGGACGGCGGACTCGCCGACGTCACCCGGGACTTCGACGCCTGGAGCGAGGCCCGGGACACCGACCCCACCGCACGGCGCTCGGTCACCGTGGACGGCAGGGTCTACGGGGCGCCGTACTTCGTCGGCATCCGGGCGCTGTACTACCGCACCGACGTCTTCCGCCGGCTCGGGCTGCGCGTACCGGGAACGCAGGCCGAGCTGATCTCCACCGCGAAGCGGATCCGCGCCGCGCGCCCCGACCTGTACGGCCTGGCCGTCGGGGGCTCCTACACCTACGGCGCGCTGCCCTTCCTCTGGGCCAACGGCGGCGACCTGGCCACCGAGAAGGGCGGCGGGTACGCCTCCGCCCTCGGCGCACCCGGCGCCCGCAAGGGCATCGAGGCGTACACCTCCCTCTTCGGTGACGACAACTGCCCCGCCGCCAAGTGCGCGAGCTGGACCGGCAACGACACGGTGACCGCGTTCGCCGCGGGCAAGGCCGCCATGGCGATCGGCGGGAACTTCAGCCACGCCGCCGTGGACGCCGGGAAGGCCAAGGGGAAGTACGCGGTGGTCCCGCTGCCCGGGGTGAAGCCCGGCTCGATCGCGCCGGCCTTCGCGGGCGGCAACAACATCGGGGTGCTCAAGAGCACGTCGCACCGCACGCTCGCCGTGGACCTGATGAAGCGGCTCGCCTCGAAGCGGACGCAGGGGCGGCTGTTCGACGCGATGGGCTTCCTGCCGACCTTCACGGACGTGCGTCGACAGGCCGCCGTCAAGGAGCCGTTCGTGAAGCCGTTCGTCGACACCCTCGCCGCCGGCACCAGGTTCGTGCCGGTCACCCCCGCCTGGGCGCAGATCGACTCCTCGCTGGTGCTGCCGACCATGTTCCAGGAGATCGTCAGCGGCCGGAAGGACGTGGCGGACGCCTCGGCCGGCGCGGCGCGGAAGATGGACGACGCGTTCGGGTCCGCCGGATGAGG
>NZ_JACBWZ010000827.1 GCF_013870595.1 Streptomyces sp. WELS2
TGGTGCGGCTGCGGTCGGGGCGGGAGCTGGACTCCGGCCTGACCCTGTGGGGGATCGTGGCGGGCGTGCCCGACCTCGCCGCGCGCAGCGGACTCGAGGTGGACGCGGACGGCCGCGTCGTCGTGGACGCCTACCTGCGCAGCGTCACCGACCCGCGGATCTTCGCCGTGGGCGACTGCGCGGGCGTGGCCGGCGCCCGGTTCGGCTGCCAGACCGCCGCCCCGCAGGCCCAGGCCGCCGTCGACGCCCTGGCCCGCCTCGCGGAGGGGCGCGAGCCGGAGCCGTACGAGCTGCGGTACGTGGCCCGGTGCGTCAGCCTCGGCCGCAAGGACGCGGTGGCCCAGTTCACCCACCCCGACGACAGCCTCAAGGACAGCCACCTCAAGGGGTTCACCGCGGTGGCGTTCAAGCGGATGGTGTTCACCGGCACCCGCTACATCACCCGCAAGGCGGTCAGCGCCTGAGGCGACCGCGCCCACCAGGCCCGATGTGTTGGCAAATGGTGGGAATTGGGCGGTTCCGTCAGGGCCTACCGCTATATCCTGATATCAGCCTACGAGGCGAGTGAGGGAGTCCGACCGGAGTAGCCGACTCAGGCGAGACGCGAAGAGCATCCGCCCGGGCCGACAGCGACGGTAGGGCTGAGAGGTCGGAAGGCAGCGATGCCGGACGACGACCCCCATTACCTGATCCGGACCATACCGGCGCAGGGAACCCGTCTCGTAGGTCTCTTCGTGCCCCCGTCCGGTGTCACCGCGGCTGTCGGGGCCGCCCGGCGGCCGGGTCCGTCGGGTCGATCAGCCGGCACGCCGTCTCGATGTCGATCCTCACCTGGGCGATCGAGGCGCGGCCGGACAGCCAGGTGATCAGCGCCGAGTGCCAGGTGTGCTCGATGACCCGGACCACGGACAGCTGCTCGGGCGTGGGGTCCGCCAGGTCCATCGCGTCCAGGATGATCGCGGTCGTCTGCCGGGAGACCTGGTCGACCTCGGGCGAGACGCTGCGGTCGGCGAAGATGAGCGCGCGGACCATCGCGTCGGCCAGGTGCGGCTCCCGCTGGAGCGCCCGGAACGCCCGCATCAAAGTCTCCGCGACCCGCTCGGCGGCCGTCGCGCCCGCCGGGGGCTTCTTGCGCAGCGTGCCGTGCAGGTGCTCCAGCTGGTCCTGCATGGTGGCGACCAGCAGGTGCACCTTGGACGGGAAGTAGCGGTACAGCGTGCCCAGTGCCACCTGCGAGGACTCGGCCACCTCGCGCATCTGCACGGCGTCGAACCCGCCCCGGCCGGCGAGCTGCGCGCTGGCCTGCAGGATCCTGCGGCGGCGGGCCTCCTGCCGCTCGGTGAGGGGCGGCGCGGCCGGGCGCGAGGTGCTGGCTTCCGCAGGCATGGGTCCCGTTCCGTGACAGTCGGTGAGGGGGTCTGTAGGGCTCGTGACCAGCCAGCATGGCAGGGCCGCGCGCCGTGGCGCGAATCACCCGATCCACTGCTCACAGCGCCCCTACCTGCCGGTAGATTCGGAGCCTCTTGAACGATCAAGTCTGAAACTTGTTCTAGATTAGCGTCCCGTCGTAGTCTCGCGGGACAGTGCAGGCAGAAGGGGGCACGGAGTGACCGCTGAGGCCCGGGAAGCGGGTGCCGACCAGGAACCCGCTGCCGACGGGGGGCGACCGCTCGACATCGCGCTCCTCACCTACAAGGGGAACCCGTTCTGCGGGGGACAGGGCGTCTACGTACGGCACCTCTCACGCGAACTGGCCCGCCTCGGGCACCGCGTGGAGGTCATCGGCTCCCAGCCGTACCCCGTGCTGGACGAGGGCTACCCGAACCTCACCCTCACCGAGCTGCCCAGCCTCGACCTGTACCGCCAGCCCGACCCCTTCCGCACCCCGAAGCGGGACGAGTACCGGGACTGGATCGACGCCCTCGAAGTCGCCACCATGTGGACCGGCGGCTTCCCCGAGCCGCTGACCTTCTCGCTGCGCGCCCGCCACCACCTGCGCGCCCGCCGCGGCGAGTTCGACGTCGTCCACGACAACCAGACCCTCGGCTACGGCCTGCTCGGCGACATCGGCGCCCCCCTGGTCACCACGGTCCACCACCCCATCACCGTCGACCGGCAGCTCGAGCTGGACGCGGCCGAGACCTGGCAGCGCCGCTACTCGGTGCGCCGCTGGTACGCCTTCACCCGGATGCAGAAGCGCGTCGCCCGCCGGCTGCCCTCCGTCCTCACCGTCTCCGGCAGCTCCCGCCAGGAGATCGTGGACCACCTCGGGGTCCGCCGCGACCGGGTCCACGTCGTCCACATCGGCGCCGACACCGACCTGTTCGCGCCGAATCCGGCCGTCGCCGAGGTGCCGGGCCGGATCGTCACGACCTCCAGCGCCGATGTGCCGCTCAAGGGACTGGTGTTCCTCGTGGAGGCGCTCGCCAAGGTGCGCGCCGAGCACCCCGCCGCCCACCTCGTCGTCGTCGGCAAGCGCCCCGCCGAGGGCCCGGTCGCCCAGGCGATCGAGCGCTACGGCCTCGCGGGTGCCGTCGACTTCGTCAAGGGCATCTCCGACGCCGAGCTGGTCGACCTGATCCGCTCCGCCGAGGTGGCCTGCGTGCCCTCCCTCTACGAGGGCTTCTCGCTGCCCGCCGCCGAGGCCATGGCCACCGGCACCCCGCTGGTCGC
>NZ_JACBWZ010000828.1 GCF_013870595.1 Streptomyces sp. WELS2
CGACCAGCTCCCGCGCGGTGGGGGACGCCTCCGTCACCGTTATCCCGGCCTCGCGCAGATAGGGCAGCTGCGGGTGGGTGCCGTCCGCGCACAGCACGGTGTCGGCGGCGCGCAGGGCCTGCCAGGCGGGCCAGGACAGCAGGCCGGGGGCGACGCGGTGGCTGGTGGTCAGCAGGACGACGCGGCCGGGGGCGGGGCTGGGTTCGGGGCGGGCTTCGGCGCTGGATTCGTTCACGTTCCGAACGTAACCCACGGCGCGCAAGGGTGGATCGGGTTATCCACAGGGCCCAGGCACTCGTGTGATCGTACGACCGGAAACTCCGGTTCCCGTTCCGGTTCCGGTTCCAGTTCCGGATCCGCACCGGGCCGCCGCCCCGCCCGCTCGCCGCCTACGTCGTCACCGGCTGTCCGCCCGCCGCCGTCGTGACCTCCCGCACCCATGGCGTCTTGGCGTCCACCCGGCTGCTCTTCTGCACGTCCCAGGAGCCGTAGCGCGGGTTGAGGTCGACGTGGAGCTCCGTGGACGCCTTGGACAGGGCCTGCCAGAACGCGGGCTGGCTGGTGTCGGTGCCGAGCTCGGCGGCGAGCTTCTGCGCCTCCAGTTGCAGGCGCAGGTTGTCGTCGAGGCGGGCCGGTGCGATGCCGTACTTCTGCAGCCAGGCCGTCTCCAGGCCCTTGCCGCCGCCGGCCTGCCGCTCCAGGCCCGCGCGCATCCGCTGGATCTCCGCGCGGGTGACCGTGACGCCCTTGTCCCGGGCGGCGCGGTGCAGCACCCGGTCGAGCACCATGTTGTGCAGGGTGTCGCGGGTGAGACTGCTGGTGGAGGAGACGACCTGCTGGTACTGCGTCTCGTCCGGTACCGCGGCCCGCTGCGCCCGGCGGACCTCCTCGACCCGGCTCTCCAGCTGGGCGACGGTGATCCGCTGCCCGCCGACGACGGCCGCGGCGCCCGGGTGCGCCTCGCTTCCGCAGGCGGTCAGCAGGGGGGCCGCGGCGGCGATCGCGGCGGTGAGGACGAGCGCGGTGCGACGGCGGCGGTGCAAGGTGAACCTCCTGGGGGGAGATTGTGCGACGGTGCACAAGGTCTTGCGGTGATCGATGGTAGGCAGTGGGCAGGCCGCGGCCAACCCATTCGACCAACGATTCGCGCCCGCTTCGGGCACCGCCGCGCCGCCCCGGGCGCGGACCGCCGGGTCAGCCGATGATGGCGACCGGCGCGTCCCAGGTGTCCCGGTCGACGGTCAGCGTGACGCCGCCGCGCGTCTCCTTGCTGTTGACCAGGTACTGGTGGCCGCGGCTGTGCGGGGTGAACTGGCCGGCGCCCCACGGCCAGTCGGTGGTCGTCGTGTCCTTGTTGTCGTACAGCGCGTACCAGAGGTTGCCCGGCAGGTCCGTCTTGTCCGTGGCGGTGGCGACCGCCTTGGCGCTGGAGCCGGTGAAGCCGTAGTAGCCGCCGCGGTAGGTCTTGGCGCGCAGCGTCTTCGTGAAGGAGCGCACGTACGTCAGGACGGCGTCGTTGCACGCCTTGTTCTTGATGTCGTACGCCTCCATGTCGAGGTAGACGGGGCTGCCCGCCTTCATGCCGAGCGCGGACGCCTTGGCCACGGCGTCGGCGGCGTCCTTCGCGCCCAGCGAGGCCGCCGTCGCGGCGGTCAGCTTCTCGGGGCTGGAGCCGGTCTGGCAGGGCGGCTGCGCGCCGACGTAGATCGGGATGAGCTTCCAGCCGAGGGAGTTCACCGACTTCACCCACGAAGCGGTGAGGTTGGGCTGGGCGCAGCCGCGGTTCTTGCCGCCCACGTAGACGGCGGCGGCACCGTAGTAGCCGGTGTGCCAGGCCTTCATCGCGGACAGCGACGGAGCGGTGCAGGTGTCGAACGCGCGGCCGGTGAACGTCTTCTGCGCGGGCCAGCCGGTGGCGGCCATGGAGGTCTGCGCGGCGATGCCGGCCCCGGCGGCCACCACCACGCCGACCGCTCCCCACGCGATGTATCTGCGCTTCTTGGACTGCCGGTGTCCGGCCATGATCCCACCCCTGTTCGTGCACGCGACTCGCGCGCGTGCGTGCCTGACGAAGTCGACGGACAATCTAACCGCGCATCTGTCCGAGCCACTGGAGGGTCCGCCGGACCTCCACGGCCAGCGGATGACCGGGGCCGTGCAGCCGCTCGACGTCCATCACCAGCCGCGCGAGCGTGTCGTGGGCGGCCGGCCGGTCGCCGAGCGCGAGCAGCAGATGGCCGACGCGCCGGCGCACCTCGTGCGCGAGCCCCGGGTCCCCGGAGACGTACTGGTTCTCGTAGTACGGCAGCAGCGCGCGGTACTCGGCGAGCGCCGCCGCCGGTTCGCCCAGCTGCTCCAGGCACTGCGCGGCCTCGTAGCGATAGCGCAGTGCCTGCGCGTCCGCCTGGCCGGCCTCGGCGGCGCGTTCGTCGGCGAGCCGGCGCAGTTCGGGCAGCGCGCGCCGGTACTGGCCGTCGTCCAGGAGCGTGGCCGCGTACTGCTTGCGCAGGGTGCGCACCACCGGGGAGTGCTCGCCGTGCTGTTCGGCGGCGGCCGGCAGGATCGCGCCCAGGATGTCCACGGCCTGCGTGATACGGCCCTCGCCCAGCAGCCGTTTCACCTCGTACAAGAACACCGCGGCCACGCAATTACGCGAGCTGCTCCAGTCCC
>NZ_JACBWZ010000829.1 GCF_013870595.1 Streptomyces sp. WELS2
ACCAGGCGGTAGGTGCCGGGGGCGGAGGAGTTCGCGAGCACGAACCACTGCTGCCCCACGGCCGGTCCGCCGGCCGGGGCGGCGGTCACCGTGGGCCGCGCTCCCCAGGCCCGGCCCGCGGTCCGTGCGGAGTCCACGCCCAGCAGGCGGCCGGTCGACGCGTTCGCGATGGTGAAGGCGCCGTCTCCCGTCGGGGTGAAGGACCACGACTCGCGGGCGGAGCCGGTGGGCCGGGCGAGCGAGGTGACGGCGGAGCCGCCGGACTCCTGGGCGAGGATCCGGCCGGTGCCGGCGGCGATGCGGCGGCGGCCGGTGTCCACCGGCGGGGCCGTGGGCGAGGCGGGGTCCACGGTGATGTCGGCGTACTCGCCGGAGGAACCGTGGGAGCAGCCGAAGGAGCAGTAGGCGCGGAAGGTCCGGCCGAGGACGGCGGAGCCGGTGCGGCTCACGGGATCCAGGAACCAGCGGTACCAGGAGGCGGTGGTGTAGTCGCCGGTGTCGCCGATGAGCTGCCACTTCTGGGTGGCCAGGTCGTCGGTGGCGTACAGGTACTGGGGGGCGCGGCCGCTCTGGTCGACGGCCTGCGGGGTGCCGATGTACCGGCCGAGGTGGGCGTCGTAGGCGATGTTCATCACGAACAGCGGTGAGGTCGGGGGCATTTTCCCGGCCGCGATCTGCTCGGCGGCGGTGCCGGTACCGGCCGGGTCGTACTCGGACTCGACGGGGGTGTAGCCGGTGGGGTGCGCGTCGTCGACGGGGACGATGTTGCTCTCGCGGCCGCCGGTGCCGGGTTCGGTCCAGGCGCCGTCGTACCACTTGCGCCAGGAGCCGGGGGCCATCTTCGCGGCGATCGGGGCGCGGGCCACGTGTTCGTGGAAGGCCTTCCACCCACCGCTCTTGTCGACGATCCGCGAGCCGTAATAGACGTAGAAGTAGCCGGAGGAGATGTCGGTGAACAGGCGCTGGTCGCCGTCGCCGTAGGAGTACGTCTCGTGCGGGAAGGCCGTGGTGTCCCCGCGCCTGGTGCTGTACGGCGAGGTGAGCACATGGTCCTTGATGGTCCAGGTGCGGCCCCGGTCGGTGGAGACGGCGTAGTCGACGGCGTCGTAGTGCAGTCCGTCGCCGAAGGGCCGCGGGGTGAACTCGTTGTGCACCAGGCCGTACCAGTCGCCGGTGTCGGGGTCGATCCACACGCCGGACAGGTCGCAGTAGTTCTTCTGCGCGTATCCGGAGCCGCCCGGCGCGTATGTCGCCTCGCGCCCGGTGGGGCTGTTGTTGCAGCGCCAGGTGGTGTCGTCGTTGCGGTCGGCGGGGTTGTCCGGGTCGGCGGCCTCGCCGAGAGTGCGGTCGAAGGCGGCGGTGTCGAAGTCCTTGCCGGTGTAGAAGTCCCAGACCCGGGGGTCGTCGGCGCCGTACAGCGCGGCGGACTGCTGGTAGTGGAAGGTGCCGTCGCGGTCGGTGAACGCGGTGGCGGGGGTGTCGGTGGGATGCGGGAACGGTACCGGGGTGCCCACGGTCACGGTGGGGCGGGCGTCGGCGGGGGACGCGGTGCCGCTGCCCAGGACCAGGGCGACGGCGGCGGCCACGGCGCCGCCCGCTCGGATCGACAGTCGCACGGTAGCTCCTAGTTGCCTGAGGGCCGGTCGCACGGAACGATCCGGGCCCGGCCCCGCCACGGCAATGGACTCCCGTCCCCCGCCTCTTGCACTTTCGCGCGCCGGCGGCCCGGTTCACGCATCCGGCTCGGGGCCGTCCGGCCCGGGCGGGACGGCGGACAGCGGGATGTCCCAGGCGAGTTGGCGCACGAGGTGTTCGTCGGGTCCGGCCGGGCGCGCCGTCGCGGGGCCCCCGGTGTTCCGGGTGAGGGCGCCGCTGACGGTGATGTTGCGCTCCGCCCGTGGCCGGCGGTGCCGCTCGTACGCGGCGCACGCGTCGCCCGGACCGGTGGCTGCTGGAACTGGTCACCGAGCAGTTGCCGCTGCCGCCCGGCACGACGCGCCGTGGACGACGTCCCGGTCCTGGTCGTGCGCGAAACCGACGGAACCTTCCACGCGCTGGCCGACCGGTGCAGCCATCTCGCCGGACCGCTGTCCGAAGGCACCCTCGAGGACGGCTGTGTCCGGTGCCCCTGGCACGGCAGCGTCTTCCGTCTCGCGGACGGCTGGAACGTACACGGCCCGGCCACTTCTCCGCAGCCCGTCTTCGACACACGCGTCGTCGACGGCCACCTCGAGGTGCGCCTGCGGGACGGGGACCAGGCGCAGCACGACCGGGATCCGGGCCCGGCGCAGGACGAGACGGCCCGGTGAGCCACCCGCTGCGCCCGGCCGCCGGGCGCAGACGCTCAGCGGCGGCCGGACCTCGACCCCCGGTACGCCGCGCGCCGGACGGCGGCGAGCGCGGGACCGGGGGTGAAACCCCGGGCGTCATGCTCGTAGATGTCGAAGCCCACGCTCTCCTCCGGCCCGACCGGCAGAGCGGAACGTACGGTGAGCACGGCGAACGGCCGCCAGGGACGGCCGGGTTCGGCGGCGCACAGGTCGAAGACGAGCGGTCCGGCGGCCAGCGCCCGCTCCAGGCTCGCCGGGTCACCGTGCACCGGGGCCCGCCCGGACCGGCGGGGGAAGGCGGCCAGGGCACAGGAGCGACCGCCCACCCGGTAGGACAG
>NZ_JACBWZ010000083.1 GCF_013870595.1 Streptomyces sp. WELS2
AGGATTCCCTCCCTGGAGTGTCGATCCGGCTCGGTATCACGTCAAGGGGGCTGTCCGGCTCCGCTACACCCCTTGTCCGACTCTGCTACCGACGTTTCTCCCCGGCCTCGCCGGGTTTCGGCTTGCGATCAGGTCGTGGTCAAGATCATCTGGTGGGGTCAGAGGGCTCTCTTGACTCCGTCAGGAGGTGAGGATGGCGATGCCGTCTCCGAGCAGCTTCAGTCCGAGAACGAAGAACAGAACGGCCATCACGGCGACATTGTGTTGAGCTGCCCGGTCTTTCCAGTTGCCGAGTGTGGTCCTGGCCCGCTCTCCTCCGAGGAGGAAGACGCCGAGCGGGATCAGCAGGCCGAGCGTGGCGATCACGACGAAGATCGCCAGTGATGCGATCTGCTGTCCCACCGGCAGTCCGGCCGCGCCGATCGCGGCGCCCGCGGCGATGGTCAGCGGGGCGTTCTTGGCGTTGAGGGCGGCCAGGGCGCTTCCGAGTCCGAAGATCTCGACCGGTGTGAGGCGGTCGATCGCGCCCATCCACTTCGGCAGCTTCGCCTGCGAGGGGTCCTTTGGCCGCCGCCGCCACTGCCGGGCGCCGAAGAAGAGGAGGAGCAGGCCGAGAGCGAGCTTGAGGGCTCCCACCCAGGTGGCTGGGTGCTTGTGGGCGGAGGCTCCCGCCGGGGACGCGACAGCCAGCATCACGGCGCCCAGTGCCGCGAGTCCGAGGATCCAGCCGACGGTGAAGAGGACTCCGTTGAGACGTCCTCGGGGCGTGGCGAGGATGAGGATGACGGCGATGACCGGAAGCGGGCTGATCGCGACACCGGCCGCGAAACCCAGCACGTCACCGAGAACTGCGCCCATGGCTGCCTCCAGCTGGGGTCAGGTGGCGATCTCGTTGAGCAATGGTCTGGGGGGAAGGCGAGTGCTTCGGTGGTCGGCCCGGGCGTGAGGGGCGCTTGTGTGAAAGGTCGCGCCATGGCTTTACGGCCGCGTTGGAACGGCGGACCGAGATGGTGGCAACCCCGTGCTCGTGCTCAGCACGCACGGCCTGGTTTCATCTTCCTGCGCCCGGCTCGATCTGTCGTCGCAGGCCCCCACTCGCGCCGCGTTCCTCAGCGGCCGAGATGCGAGGCCGCGCTTCCCTGGTGAGCATGGACTGGTGAGGGCGATGGTGCCCCGGGTCCGGGTGCTTGGTGACCTTCACCCGATCCGTGGCAGGGGAGTTTCACGATGACTGCAACGGCACAAGCGAATCAGTCGGCTCACCCCGAGCGTCCGGGCAGGTCGGACGGGGTCTGCAGCGAGTTCACCGTGTTCACGGAGATCAAGCCCGGCCACGCGGACGCGTTGCGGAAGGATCTCGCCGCAATGGCCGACGCGGCGGATGACGAGAGGGTCCACGCGGCGGTGCGCCAGATCGGCACCCTGCATGACGCTCGGCACGTGATCTTCGACAACGACACCCGGTTCATGTTCGCCAGCGTCTTCGACGGCTCGTGGGACGCGTACATCGACGACTTCGCCAAGACGGTGGTCGGGGAGCGCTTCGACAGGGTCTTCTCGCACAGCGTGGGGTTCCCCGGTGTCAAGGACCCCGGGGTGAAGGACTGGTTCGTGGCTCATCAGGCGCCCGCAGGTGTCTTCGTCAGTGCCTATCCCGACCTGACCGTTCAGCAGATCTACAAGGACCACCGCGTGGAGGAGGCGTTCGAAGAGGTGCTGGACACCGCCGAGTTCCGCGCGGCGTTGGAGAACCCGGCCAACGCCGACTTGGTGAACACGACTGCCTTCCAGAAGCTTCTGGAAGAAGCCTCGGCCTAGAAACCGGGCACAGCTGCCCCGCAGAGCTGTGCCCCTTCGGTGAACGGCGTAGGTGGGCGCGAACCATCTCCGGGGGCTGTCTGGACGAGAACGCATGCGGAAGGCCTAGACGATCATGAGTACGGCAGACAGCGGCAGCGCGGCCGGGGTACGCGTCGAGATCGAGGACGTCCAGAGTGGGGCACTGCGCCCGCGGCCCGTCCCGTACGAGGGAAAGTTCGTCTTCCTGCGCGTCGACGACCGCCACGCCGGGCGTGCCCTGCTGCGGCGGTTGCTCCCGCTGACCTCGGGTGGCCTGCCGAGCGCGGACCGGAGCCTGGACGCCTGGGTGGCCGTGGCGTTCACCTACCAGGGGCTGAGGGCCCTCGGGGTGCCCCAGGAGTCTCTGGACAGCTTTCCGCGGGCGTTCCGTGAGGGCATGGCCGCTCGTGCGGAGCTGATCGGTGATCTCGGTGAGAACGCCCCGGATCATTGGGAGAAGCCGTTCGGGACGGGCGACGTCCACATCGCGTTGAGCGCCCTCGCCTCGGACGCGGCGCAACTCGACCGGGAACTGGGCCGGGCCCAGGTCGCCTACCGGGAAACCCCCGGTGTCCAGGTGATCTGGGAACAGGACGTCCACCAGCTTCCGACCGGACGCACCACCTTCGGCTTCCGGGACGGCATCAGCCATCCGAACATCGAAGGTGTCGGGCTGCCCGGCTCCAATCCGCAGGAAGCCCCCATCAAGCCCGGCGAGTTCATCCTCGGCTATCCGGACGAAACCGGCAGCCGGCCGCCCATGCCCAGCCCCGATGTGCTGGGGCGCAACGGAACCTACGTGGCCGTACGCAAGATCCACACCAATGTAGCGGCCTGGCGCCGGTACCTGCGCGCCAACAGCTCCAGCGCCGAGGAGGAGGCACTCCTGGCGGCGAAAATGGTCGGACGCTGGCCGAGCGGTGCGCCGCTGGCGCTGGCGCCGGAGCACGACGACCCGGAGCTGGCCGCGGATCCGCAGCGCGTCAACAACTTCCTGTACCGGGAGAACGACGATCGCGGCCTGCGATGCCCCGCCGGCGCACACATCCGACGGAACAACCCCCGCGACGCCACCATCATCGGTGACGCACGGATGCACCGGATCATCCGCCGCGGCACCACCTACGGTCCGCCGCTGCCCGAGGGCGTGCTGGAGGACGACGGCGCCGACCGGGGCCTGGTGGGAGTCTTCATCGGCGCACATCTCGAACGACAGTTCGAGTTCATCAAGTCGGAATGGGTCAACGACGGCAACTTCATCGGCTACCCCGGCGAGCAGGACCCGGTGGCCGGCCATCACGACGGAACGGGCAGTGTCACCATCCCCGGCAAGCCGATCCGGCGCCGCCTGCGGAACCTGCCCAGCTTCGTGGTCACCCGCGGCGGTGAGTACTGCTTTGTGCCGGGTCTGCGCGCCCTGCGCTGGCTCGCCGAGCTGGACGACGCAGAGGACGCCCGCCGCTGAGGTCCGCACGCGCTCCCGGAGGAGAGGCCGAGTCATGGCAGCACAGTTCGTCCCCTACACGCCTGACGTCGAGACACAGGATCCGGACTTCGACAAGCACGTGCGGACGGTGATCGAGAAGACCGAGAACTACATCGCCGAATCCGTCCAGGCCGGCGGCACCGGACAGGCCCTGCGCGACGCCCACGCCAAAGGCTACGGACTGGTCCGTGGAGAGGTGGAGATCCTCGACGGGCTGCTCCCGGAGTACGCCCAGGGCATCTACGCGACGCCGGGAACCCACGATGCGCTCATCCGTTTCTCCAACGGATCGCCCCACGCCGGGGCCGACGCGCGACTGGGCGCCGCCACCGGGCTGGCGCTGAAGATGTTCGACGTCCCCGGTCCGACCCTGCTGGAGGACGAGCCGGACTCGGGCACCTTCGACTACGCCAACATCAACGGACCGGTCTTCTTCTGCAACACCATCGAGCACTACCTCTTCATCCAGGACCTGTTCCTGAACGCGTCGGCCTACTTCTCCCAGGGCCGACCCGGCGCACATCGCTTCTTCACCGAGTTCGTGACCGGAAAGGGCACCCTGGACCGGGACAACTGGGCATGGGACGAGTTCCTGGCCTTCCTCCGCCTGTCGAAGACCCCGCCGGCGAACCTGCTGCTGTCGAGCTACTGGACCATGGGCGCGGTCAGACACGGCGACTACATCGCCAAGGTGCGCATCACCCCGGACCCGGACCGTGCCGCCCGGGTGGTCCGGCGCACAGTCGACCCGTCCTCCGCACAGGAGGTCTTCCGGCCTGCCCTCCAGGCCGAGTTGCAGGAGCGGTCCTACGCCTTCGACATCCAGGTCCAGCTCTGCACGGACCTGCAACGGATGCCGGTGGAGGACACCACCGTGGAGTGGCCCGAGAAGCTGTCGCCGTCCGTCACCGTGGCCAGACTGCGGCTCCCGCAGCAGGACATCTCCGGCCCGGAGAACCTGGCGAAGATGGACTCGCTGTCCTTCACGCCCTGGAGGGTCACCGCCGAGCACGCCCCCCTCGGCAACATCATGCGGGCCCGCAAAGAGGTCTACCGGCAATCCTCCATCCAACGACACAAGCTCAACCAGCAAGAACGACGTGAGCCGCGTAGCGCGGACGAGGTGCTGCCGCCGACGACCGCAGCCCCCCGCCACTGACCCTCCGCACGCACCACCGCGGGCACGGTGCCACCACGAAACGGAGACGGACCACGATGGCGAACAGCGCAGGTCACGCCGAGGAACAAGGGCTGGACCCGGACGCCCGTCAGGACTGACCGTGGCGAGTCAGATCAAGCTGTCACCTTCCCCGACGACCAGCTCGATCTGGCGGAACGTGACAGGTCGCGGGCCACGTCGCGCAGGCCGCGCGGGAGCTGACCCGTCCGATCGGCGGCGTCACCTCGGCGCGACGCGGCAGGACGGCCCGACGCTCCGGAGGCGATTTCGGCCGTCTCACCAGGGCCGGATCGGCCGGACGCCGGTGCGTCGCCCGGCGCCGTCCAGCAGGTGCCCCATCCGTTTCACAGTGCGGGTGCCGAGGGCGCGCTCGGTGATGCGGAGGGCGGGCAGTTGGGAGCAGGCCGCCGTCTCGCGCTGTTGCACCGAGCCGATGTCGCGGAGCCAGTAGGTGGCGAGCACGTTGGCACCTCCGGTGACAGCGGCCAGCAGCCGGCACTCGGGCAGGGTCGCGAGGGTGCGGTGCAGGCGGTTGACGTCGCCGGCCGGGGCGTGGCCGCGGAAGGTGACGGACACGGGCAGCCCCGAGACCGCCGGAGCCACGTCGCAGCGAAACCCCGCGATGCCACCGGCGGTGAGGCGCTTCAGGCGTCTGCGCACGGTGGCGGCGCTGGTACCGGTGAGGTCGGCCAGCTCCGTCAGCCGCATCCGTCCGTCCGCCACCAGCGCGTCAAGCAGCTCGCGGTCGAGGGTGTTCAGGTCGAGGGGCCTGCCCGGCCGGTCCGGAGTGCCGGCCCGGCGGAGCACGGAGAGCTGGGCCGCGTCGAGCGACCCGAGCCGCCATCGGGAGCCCTCTGCGTACAGCGAGGTGGCGAAGACGCATTCGAGGTCGAGGACATCGGGCAGGGCTGCCAGTTCCTCGTCCACGAAGCTCTGCACGCTCGTGAGGTCGGGTGCCAGCACGTCCAGCATGAGGTCGGCGCGCCCCGGGGCGAGCAGTTCGACCGTCACCGCCTCCGGCAGTTCCGCGATGCGCGTGGCCAGTCGCTCCCGGGCCGACGGAGCGCAGCGAAGGAAGACGAAGGCGGTGCAGCCGCTGGAGGAGAACGCCGGTCCGGGCACCGCCGACACCCAGGCCAGTCCCTCCCTGGCGAGCCGCTCCCAGCGGCGGGCCAGGGTCACCGCGGTCGCGCCGAGCAAAGGGGCCAGATCCGTCCACGCAGCCCGGGGCCGAACTTGGAGGGCGTGCACGAGGGCGAGATCCAGCTCGCTCACCGTGACCGAATCCGACACCATGACCTCGCTCGCCGCCGATTCTCCACTTTTTCCCGCCCGGTTCGTTCCGCGGTCGCACTCTAGCCACCAGTCGCATTCCAGCCAAGGAAAGGGCGAGGCCGTGACGAACGCCATCAGCCGGGGCCGGGGACTGATCGCCGTGATGATCGTGATCGTGGTCTGCAGCGGTGTCGTCCAGGGGTATCTCACCCCGCTGCTGCCAGTCGTCGGTGCCCACGTCGGCATCGGCGGCGTGGGCCAGAACAACCTGTACCTGCTGTCGCAGATCGCCTTCACCGTGCTGACGCCGTTGCTGTCGCGCTGGGGCGACATGTGGGGGCATCGGCGGCTGCTGCTCGCCGCCGTGACCATGGTCGCCGCCGGATCGCTGCTCATCGCGGCACGGCCCACCACCGCCACCCTCGCGGTCGGCACGGTACTCCAGAGCGCCGTGGTCGGCTTCTTCCCGTTGCTCGCGGGCATCCTGCGCTCACGCTCCCCCGAACACGGCCGGATCGGCATGTCGGTGCTGGTCGGCGCACTGCTGTTGTCCATCGGAACGGGCGGCTCCGTGGCCGGAACGCTCAGTGACGAACATGCCCTCGCCGGGCTGTGGACCGCGGTCCCCTTCGGCGCCCTGGCGGCGGCCGCCGCGATCGCCCTGCCGACCAGCACGGCTGCGCGCGCGGGCCGCTTCAACCTGCCCGCCGCCCTGCTGCTGACCTGCGGACTCGGTGCGCTGATGCTGGTGCTGACCGAGGGCCAGAGCTGGGGCTGGACATCGGCGTCGTCCCTGCTGACGGGCACGGTGGCGTTGGTACTGCTGGCCGCCTGGGTGGCGGTCGAACAGCGCTCGTCGCACCCTCTGGTCAACCTGAGCATGTTGCGCGATCCCCGGCTGGCGGCGGTCAGCGCGCACACCTTCTGTATCGCCTTCGGTGCGATCGGGTTCCTCGGCGCCAACGCGGTCTACCTCGGCACCCAGCCAGACGGCGACGGGTTCGGCCTCGGGCTCGGCGCACAGGCCATCTCCCTGGTGTCCCTGGCCATGGTCGCCGTCGGCTTCCTCGGCTCCACGCTGACGCCGGGGCTGGCCCGTCTGATCGGCGACCGGGCCGTACTCGCGGTCGGCGGGTGCGCGGGTGCGGCGGGATTCCTCAGCCTGGTCCTCTTCCACTCCTCCGTACCCCGGTACCTGGTCGGGGCCCTGATCGTCGGCCTGGCCACCGGCATGTTCGAAGCCGCCACCCGGACCCTGTCGGTCGAGGTGGTCGACGAGGCCGAGACCGCGCTGTCCGTCGGCGTCAACGAGATGGCGCTCTCCCTCGGTGCGGCCATCGGTGCCGCCACGATCGGCGCCCTGTGGTCAGCCCACACCACCACCCAGGGAGCCGTCACCGGCACGGGCTACCAATGGGCGTGGGCAGCGTGCGCGGCCGTGGCGCTCGGCGGAGCCGCAGCCGCCCTCCTCTACCGCCACCCGTCCACCGCCGCCGCGCCCGAAGCCGCCACCACCCCTGCGGGGAGGACCGCATGACCAGCCCCGCCACGCGTACCGGGGGCCGCGCGCTCACCATCGCCGCCGACGCCGTACGCGCCCGCGAGCCGGACCTCGTCGCCCTGAGCCACAGCCTGCACGCCGAACCGGAAACGGCCATGCGCGAGCACAAATCGGCAGCCAAGATCACCTCCCTCGCCGAGAACGCCGGCTTCGACGTGACACGCGGGGTGGCCAGCCTGCCTACGGCCTTCGTCGCCACCCACGGCAGCGGCGAGCTGGTAGTGGCCCTGTGCGCCGAGTACGACGCGTTGCCGGGCATCGGGCACGCCTGCGGGCACAACGTCAACGGCGCCGCCTCGGTCGGCGCCGCCCTCGGCCTCGCCGCCGTCGCCGACGCGCTCGGGCTCACCGTGAAACTCATCGGCACGCCCGCCGAAGAGGACATCGGCGGCAAGGCGCTGCTGCTGGAGGCCGGGGTCTTCGACGATGTGGCCGCCGCCTTCATGGTCCATGCCGCGCCGGAGGACTCCGTCGGCGCATCCTCCCTGGCCGTCGGCGCCTGGGACGTCGCCTACACGGGCAAGCCTTCCCATGCCGCGCTCGCGCCCTGGGAAGGCGTCAACGCCCTGGACGCGATCGCCCTGGCACACACCGCCGTCGGGCTGCTGCGCCAGCAACTGCCCCCCGGGGTCCTGGTCCACGACATCGTCTTCGAGGCCGGCCACGCGGTCAACGTCATCCCCGAGACGGCCCGCGCCCGCTACGAACTGCGCGCCCGCACGACCGAGGACCTCGCCCACGCCCGCCGCCGGGTCCGGGCCTGCCTGGAGGCCGCAGCCCTCGCCACCGGCGCCGAGCTGAAACTCACCGCGCACGGCGCCGACTTCGCCGACCTGCGGCAGGACGAGTTCCTCACCGCCGCCTACACCCGCGCGGCCCGATCCCTGGGCCGCGACCCCGTGGACCGCCGGGGCGAGGTCATGGCCTCCACCGACATGGGCAACGTCTCCCACATCCTGCCCGCGCTTCATCCGACCATCGGCTACGACACACAGGGCGCCCTCCACCACACCGCACCGTTCGCCCGGTACGGCAACTCGGCGGGAGCCGACCGGGCCGTGATCGACGCCGCGATCGCCCTCGCCCATGTCGGTGTCGAACTCGCCACCGACCCGGCACAGCGCAGACGCTGCCTCGACCTGCTCGCCGGCCGACGGGCGGCGACCGCATCCCTTGGGTGATGGGTCTTCGCCCATTGCCTCAGGTGCGGGCGTAGCCCGTCAATGGTGGGGTGCGCAGGGCGATGACGGCCTTGTCGTCGTGTCCGTTGCCGGGCAGGTGGTCGAGCAGGGCCCGGCACAGCTCGTCCGGTGGACGCACGGCGAACCTGGAAGCGGTGGCGGCCAGGGCGTCCAGCCCCCGGTCCAGCGCGTGGCCGGGGGTTTCCACCAGGCCGTCGGTGTAGAGGACGACGGTGCTGTCCACCGGGACCGCCTGGCAGTGGTCGGGGCGGGGCAGGTCGGCCGCCACCCCGAGGGGGACGCCGGGTTCGGCGAACAGGTAGCGGACCCGTCCGTCGGGCAGCAGCAGGAGCGGCGGCGGGTGCCCGGCGCTGGACCAGCGCAGTCGCCAGGTGCCGTCGGCGGGTTCCAGGCGGGCCAGCAGCACGGTGGCGATGGGTGTCTCACCCCGGGCGGCGTGGATGATGCGGTCGAGGCGGGCGAGACAGGTGCTGGGCGGAAGGTTTTGGTCGTAGCACAGGGCCCGCAGCATGTTGCGGAGCTGGGACATGTCGGCCGCGGCCCGCAAGTCGTGCCCCACGACGTCGCCGATCACGGCCGCGCAGGCTCCGTCGGGCAGCAGCAGGGCGTCGTACCAGTCGCCGCCCACGGCGGCCGGGGCGCCGGCCGGCTGATAGGCCGCCCCGGCCGCGAAGGGCCGCAGGTCGGGCAGGCGGGGCAGCAGCATCCGCTGGAACTGTACGGCGCTGTTGCGGACCTGCTGGTAGAGGCGGGCGTTCTCGATGGCCACTCCGGCGGTGCCGGCCAGTGCCCGGATCACGCCTTCGTCGTGCCGGTCGAAGGGCCGCCCGTCCGTGCGCTCGGAGAGGTAGAGGTTGCCGTAGATCCGTCCGCGCACGCTGATGGCGACACCGAGCAGGCTGCGCATGGGCGGGTGCCCGGGCGGAAAACCCGCCGACTCCGGGTGGCGGGAGATGTCCATGACCCGCAACGGCTCCGGATGGTGGATCAAATGCCCCAGCAGCCCCCGCCCGCGCGGCAGTTCCACTCCCTGCAGGGCCGCCAGCTCCTTGGCGCTCAGTCCCAGCGGGACGAACTCGTCCAGGAGCCTGCCCTCCGCGTCGAGTACGCCCATGGCTCCGTAGCGGGCGCCCACCAGGTCCATCGCGGTGCGTACGATGCGCCGCAGTACGGTGGGCAGTTCGAGCTCGCTGGTGATGTTCACCACCGCCTGCAACAGCTCCTGGAGCGTGCTCTGCGCCCGGGCCAGGGCGTGCAGCTGCTCGCCGATGCGGTCGAGATCGGAGCTGAGCGGCAGATCGAGCAGGGACGTGTAGGACACCTCGTCCGGCCTCGAGCCGCCCTCCGGCGGCACCTCGTTCCCGACCGGTCGTTCCTGCCCGTACTCCGCCATCGCCGCTGCCTCGCTTCCCGTACTCCGCTCCAGACGCCCCCTCTCGCTGCGCGCGCGGGTGAGTACGCCACACGGGCCGCTCGGCCCATCTGAACCGTCCGCCCGCTCCGCTTACCGGCGACTGGCCGGGCACCGCCCACAGCCACCCCATCGGCCCATCCGCGTCCACGCGGGCGCCCACACGGGCCCGGCCACGGTGCCCGTGCGCGAGCGAGCGGACCGTCGGCCGAGCACCGGAGCCCGGTCGCCCTCGCGGGGGCCCGGCACTCGTCCCTCACCTTCCGGACCGGCCGGCCCGGTGCCGCCGACCGCACGGGTTCGATGCGGTGTTCATGCCGCAAGGGCAGTACCTGCTGCCTGACCGCGCCAGGCGTCCGACGTGGGCCGGGGTGCGGGTGGCTGGAACCGTCGCGCATGGGCGCTCTTCGTGCGGGCGCCGCGCGGAGCGGTGATCGCTGTCCGAACCGGGTACTGGCGGGTGGCACCTCCATGGGGGAGGGGGTCTGCCCCGCTCTTCCCAGGGGCTCGGCGGTCGGGGGCTCACACGGCATGTCCGCGGGTGGCGGCCTGCTCATCTCCCGGAGCCGTGCGCCGGACCGGCTGTGCCCTGCGTCCTCCCCGCGGCCGGCGAAGGCACTCCATCGGGGCGGCCACGGTCCGGCGCGGAGGACGCCGACCACCGGCCGGTGTCGACCGCTCGGCACCCGTATGACCGAGCCGGACGCGCTGCGGATGCTGCCCGGCCTCCACCGACGCGGTCTCGCGGCCGGCGGCGACGCCGATGGCCTTCACCTGTCGGCAGCGCTCCCCGACACCACGGCGGCCGATCCGTCCGCGGTCGCGGTGGCCCAGTGGAGCTGGGCCGCCGGTAACAGCGGACCGTGCCGGAAAGGTCACCGCGTTCGCCGCAACGTGCGCTGAAGCGGTGCTCCAGGTATTCGAGGGCGATCAGCCAGGCGACTTCCGGCCCCAAGACGCGATCAGTGCACTCGCGCGTTGCCGTCTACGGGAAGAGACCGGAAGAGAGTGCGCGGTGGTGCCCGCTCAGGTGTGCTCGCCGGGAGTGGGTGCCAGGTTCGATTGCCGCGACTTGGGACCAGGGCCTGACGCAGGCCTTTTCGTCAAAGCGCTGCCGGTTTACGACAGGTGTGTCCGGCCTTGCGGGACGAGCCGAGCGGGCCGGACTGCGGAGTCGGGCAGCCGAGGCTGACCCAGCGGGCAGTAGCCGCGTTCCGCGCTTTGCCTGCCCTTGCTGGGCGGTCAGGCAAAGCAGGGGTGAGCGTGGTGTGTGTTCAGGCGCTGCGTGGGGCGTGGCCGGAGAACCGGTTGTCGGCGTCGACGGGGATCTCGCGGACTCTTGTCCAGGGGTGGGGGAGCGGGTCGTTGATGGCGACCTGGCTGGCGTATCCGTCGGAGGAGGGGTCGTCGGCGATGTCGATGAGGGTGTCGATCAACCGGAGTCCGGTGGCCAGCTAGTGCTCTGACAGCATGGGTTCGCCGGGTTGGCGGCGTCGGTGCTCGGACCGGCTGGAACCGGTGTGGGAACAATACGAGCGGTCGCGGAGTCGATGGAACTAGGCTCCCAGCATGTCTGGTCCGACGTTGGTGATCGAGTTGGCGGAGCCGCTCTCCCCGGCCGCGCTGCGGGAGTTCCGCGCGTTGATGGTGGGGCTCTCGTCCCACTTCGACGAGAGGCGGCCCGGGTTCTTCGACGTCAACGTGCCCGCAGAGCGACTGGGGGTCGAGGACAGGCGAGAGGAGGACCGGCGAAAGCCGTTCCCGCCGCCACTCCTCGGCAACACCTCCGCGGACGAGGACCTCGCAGCCCTGGTGGGATTCAATCCGCAGCGCGAGGACCGGCGTCGGCCCTTCCTTGTCTACTTGATGGGGCCGGGCGTCGGCGACGAGAGCACCTTCGAGGCTGAGCACGCGGACGAGCCCGAGGTGGAGGCCATCCTGGGCTTCAGACCGACCCATGCCGTCAATGTCAGCGCCGGCTGCAATCACGAGATCGACCACGTGACCACGGCCCTGCTGACCGCCGCTGTCATGGACGTCATCGGGGGTGTGGCCAATGTCGAGCTGCTGGATGGACAGGCGTCGCTCGTCGCCGGCCTTCCGGGGGTGCTGGGGATCACGGGCGACGACTGGATGGCGCTGGGATCGGCGGAGTTCCTGCGGGCCTGGGTTGGGCACCCCGCCTTCCGGCTGGTCAAGTAGCCCAGACAGATGCGCTGCGGAGGTGGTGCAGTGACCTGGAGCGTTCGCCAGGTCGCCTGATCATGCTGCGAGAGCGGCTCGGCCGCCCCAGCGGATGCCTTCTCGCTGCGGATACGGGCGCGTTCCTCGCGTTCGGCGGCCAGGACGTCATGGTGGCGGGTATGGGCATTGCGCCGGCGGAGGCAGCCGTGCAGGGCCCGGGTCTGCACAGTGCGGCTGGGGCGGTTCGCGTTGGCCATCGTGCACTGCCGCAGCGGTCCGGAATGCGCTTCGATCGGGTTCGCCCACGAGGCGTAGGCCGGGGTGAAACGCAGCTCGGCCTTGTGTTTCTTCGCCCAGCGACGGATGCCGACGCCCTTGTGGGAGGACAGGTTGTCCAGGATCACCTAGATCGGTGCGCCGTCGGGCCGGGCTGCACGGACCGATCTCGTCGTTCACGGCTCCCTTCTTTCACCGGTTCACGTCCCACAGCCGGTCGTCGCCCACCGAGTAGCAGCCGTGGAAGTACCGGACTCCGCAGGCGCGGTGGTAGGTGGCCGGCAGCCGGTCGGGACGCCGTTGTTCGGCCCGGCCCGCGCCCGCGGTGGGCCGGATCCCGAGTGGGCCGCACTCGCGGAAGGCGAACACCCGGTCCGGGAAGCGGTCCAGAACGTGCTCGATACGGTCCCGCTTCGCCGCCCGTTCGGGGTCCGGGGACTCCTTCCCTCCTTCCAGGTCTTGGTGCGCTGGAAGGTGACACCGCGGCGGGTGAGCAGGCACCGTAACGCCTCGCGGCCGGTGCGGATCCACCCGGCCGTGCACTGTGCGCAGGTAGGCGACCAGCTTGCGCAGCGACCAGCGGGTGAACGGCCGGCCGAGCTTGACCGGTCGGGTAGTGGCCGTCGCGATGACGAAGTCCTCGTCGTCATCGCCGAGTCGGCGGGGACGGCCTCCCGCCCCACTGAGAGTCCAGGCAGGCCAGGCCCTTCTCGTTGAACGCGTGGATCACATCCCTGACGGTGTCCTCGTCGGCCTGCACCAGCCGGGCAATCACCGGCGCTCGGTTCCCGCCGGCCGAGGCCGGCAGCATCATCGCCCGCCGGTAGCGAACCGAGTTGGTGCTGCCCCGGCGCACGATCTGCCGCAGCCTCTGACCCTCCTGGTCGGTCAGTCTGCGCACACGGACGGGCTCGGCCACCGCGCCCCCAGCGGTCGGATCGCGACTCCGCCAGGAGGACGGTGCATGTCCGGGCCGGCCAGCTCCCCGGGGAACCGCCCCGGCCGCTTGGAGGGGGAGTCGGCCCGCCGTGCCGGGGGTCGGACGCGGTCTCGCCGAGCGGAGCGTACCCGCGTCCGTCGGGCCGGCACGTTCGCCGGATCAGCGCAGCAGGGTGTCGAGGAAGGGGCTGGACACCACGTGGTGGGGGTCGAGCCGCTCCAGGACCGTGACGGCCTCGTCCCAGCCCGGGCCGCCCCCGGCGCGCAGACTGGCGGGGACGGTGCGGGCGAGGACCTCCGGGTCGGACCACGCGGCGGTGTCGGTGTAGGCCCAGCCCTTGGACCACTCCGCCCGGACCGTCGCCCTGTCGCCGTCCAGCGCGAACAAGAATTGCTCGACCTCCCGGTAGAAGCGGTGCAGCGCGGGCGTGGTCGGCAGGGAGAGGATGTCGATCCACACGGCGGTGTCGGTGTCCGGCCGGTCGGGGCGCGGCCGCAGGGCGGACAGCAGGGGTGGCCGCGCGCCGGGTACGCCGCACACGGAAGGGTCCTCCAGGCCGGTCACGCGGATCTCCACCTGGCCGTTGACCGGGTACTCGCCGCGCGCCGCGTACTCGGCGAGCAGCGTGCGGTAGAAGTCGGCGAACCGGCTGACCACCCATTGCAGATCGGCGCGCCGGACGAGCACGGCGTAGCCGTTGGCCGTCTCGCGCAGCGTGGTGGGCCGTATGTACTCCAGCAGGTTGCGGGAGGCGCCCCACAGGTGCGACCGCAGCCCGCCGGCCAGCAGATGAGTGAGGACATCACCGGTCAGCACGTCCCGCACGAGGCCGTCGGACAGCAGGACGTCGGTGATGTCGCCGGTCAGCGCCACCTTGGCCAGCAGGTACTGCACCTGGCCGAAGAGCGGCGCGCTCGCCCAGGCCCCTGACACCAGGGATCCGGCCAGCCGGGCCACCGGCTCGGGGAGGGAGTCGGAGAAGGGGTAGTTGTACGGCTCGTCGACCGCACGGGAGCCCAGGGGCTGTCGCGGAGCGACGCTCCAGACCTTCAGCCAGGGCTTGTCGGTGAAGGCGAACCAGATCGCCTCCACGCGGCCGGTCTGGTCCACGAAGCCGGCCAGGGTCCGCTTCCCGGCCGCGGTGCCCGGGGCGGCGAACAGTTCGGTGGCCGGGATGTCCAGGAAGGACTGGCAGCGCAGGTTCTGGTCGGCGCCCACGCGCAGGACGGCCTCGGTGACGAGCGAACGGCCCAGGTGGGTGAGGAGCGCGTCGCAGTCGGGTTCCGCCCGGCCGACGGTCCGCAGGACGTAGCGGCCGGCGCCCTCGTCCCAGACGACCGCGGTCAGTTCGGTGACCAGGTTGCTCAGCGAGCCGTAGCCGTGGCCGGGCGGTGGGCTCTCGCCGACGGCGGGGACGGCAGTACCGTGCGAAGCCGAAGGCGGTGCCGCTGCGGGACGCGCAGATCCAGGAGCTGCACATCCGGGACTTCTC
>NZ_JACBWZ010000830.1 GCF_013870595.1 Streptomyces sp. WELS2
CCGCGTACGACCCGACGACCGCCTTGAGCGCGGCGGGCGAGCCGGTGTGCGCCACCCGCCCCCGGTCCACCAGGGCGATGTCGTCGGCGAGTCGGTCGGCCTCCTCCAGGTACTGCGTGGTCAGCAGCACGGTCGTGCCCTCCGCCTTCAGCTCGCGTACCGCCTGCCAGATCCGGGCGCGGCCGGCCGGATCGAGGCCGGTGGTCGGCTCGTCCAGGAACAGCACGTCGGGACGGCGTACCAGGCTCGTGGCCAGGTCCAGTCGCCGCCGCATGCCGCCGGAGTACGTCGACGCCCTGCGGTCCGCCGCCTCGGCCAGGCCGAAGCGCTCCAGCAGTTCGTCGGCGCGGGCGGCCGGCCCGCGCACCCGGTGCAGCCGGGCGAACAGCCGCAGGTTCTCCCGGCCGGTGAGGTCGCCGTCGACCGAGGCGTACTGCCCGGTCACCCCGATGCGGCGCCGCACGGCCGCCGCCTCCCGCACCAGGTCATGCCCGGCGATCCGGGCCGAGCCCCGGTCCGGGCGCAGCAGTGTGGTCAGCAGCCGCACCACCGTCGTCTTCCCGGCCCCGTTCGGGCCCAGCAGCCCGCAGACCGTGCCCTCGGCGACGGCCAGATCCAGCCCGCGCAGGGCCCGCACAGTGCCGAAGCGCTTCTCCAGGCCTTCACTAAGTACAGCGTACGCAGTAGTCATGCCCGGACCATACCGCACTACGTACGCCGTACGTAACTAGGATGGGGTACGAGGTGATCGATCGATGGCAGTCCGAGGGGCCGTACCCGAGGTGATCTGGGCGCGCCCCCAGCGCACCGGCCGGGGCCCGAGACCGGCGTACACGCGCGACGACATCGCGGCCGCGGCCGTCCGGATCGCCGACGCGCAAGGCCTCGACGCGGTGTCGATGCGGCACGTCGCCGCCGAACTGGGCTGCGGCACCATGTCGCTGTACAACTACGTCCCCCGCAAGGAGGACCTGTACGAGCTGATGGTGGACGCGGTCGGCGGCGAGCACGAGTTGTGGGAGCCGAGCGGCGACTGGCGGACCGACATGCGCCGGGTGGCCCGGCAGACCCGCGAGCTGATGCGCCGCCACCCGTGGCTGCCGCGCCTGATGTCCCCCGCCTACGGCTTCAGTCCGAACGCCCTGCGCTACCTGGAGCACTGCCTGGCCTGCCTGGACCCGCTCCAGGAGCGGTACGGCACCAAGCTGGAGCTGATCGCGATGCTGAACGGCATGGTCACGGCCTACGTCCGCAACGAACTCGACACCGCCGAGCGGGTGCGCGCCCTGCCGTGGTCGGAGGACGAGGAGAACGCGGTCCGCATCGCCTACCTGGGCGGCCGGCTCGCCACCGGAGCGTACCCGCGCATGGCGGCGGCGCTCACCGAGGACGCCGGTCCGATCGACCTGGAGGCGGTGTTCGAACGGGCGGTGGAGCGGGTCATCGACGCGTTCGCGCCGCGCCGGTAGCCGTCGTGGACCAGGAACGCGCCCGGCGTCAACTCGCGCTGATCGCGGAGGTGCTGGAGTCGGCCGGCGGCGCCGGGATCCCGCTGTGGCTGCGCGGCGGCTGGGCCATGGACTTCTTCCTCGGCGAGGTCACCCGCGACCACGGGGACATCGACTGGTTCGCCTGGGCCCGGGACGCCCCGGCCCTCGCCGGCCTCCTCGTCCGGCTCGGCCACACACCGGTGCCGGGCCCGCCCGCGGACCTCCAGTTCGACTTCGTCAAGGACGGCCTGGACAGCAGCTTCACCCTGATCGACCGGGACGCGGCGGGCCGGGTGACCGTGGCGGGCGGACCCTGGGCCGGCACTCCCTGGCCGGACGGACTGCTCGGGACCGAACCCGGCCGGATCGGAGCGCTGCGGGCACCCATCGTCGCCCCGCGCGTCCAGATCGAGATCAAGCGCATGATGCCGGTCTGGGACCCGGCCCGGCCCCGCCGGGCCAAGGACGCCGAGGACATCGCCCGCCTGGAGGCCGCACCGCACCCCCGCACGGCGGGCTAGAGCAGCGCGAACTGCCCCTCCGGGCCCTCCTCCTGATGTCCCAGCACCGACGCCGGACGCCGGGCGGACTCCGGAACCGGCAGCACGCCCGCCCGCCGCAGCTCGCCCGCCGTCACCGCCGTCACCGGCCGCAACCGGGCCCGCGGCGCCCGCAGTTCCGCCAGCAGCGCGAGGACCGTGATCAGCTCCAGCAGCTCCGAGGTCCAGCTCTGCGGCCAGGCCGCCGGACGGATCGCGGCGAGCGTGCCCGGCTCGGCCGGCGCGGTACGGGCCGCGAACCAGGACTCCAGGACCCGCACCCCGGCCACCTCGAACTCCCAGGCCTCGGCCGGGACGGGGGAGATCCGGCCCTCGTCCAGGTGCAGGGCCTCCTCGTCGGGGTCGTACCGGAGGGTTCCCGGACGGCCCGGCAGCGGCGCCCGGACGTACGGCCGGCGGCCACCGGGCAGCCTCGGCCGCTCCCCGTCCCGGCACATCAGCCACAGCATCCGGCGGCCCAGCTCCACACCGTCCGCCCACAGGCCGGCGTCGTCGGTGAGCGGCACGGTCAGGTCCGGGCGGACCGCCGCCACGGTCCAGGCCAGCACGTCCGCCGCCGCGGGGCGCGCGCCCAGGCGGACGGCCAGCAGGGCCACGAGGCCCGGGGAGTGGTCCAGG
>NZ_JACBWZ010000831.1 GCF_013870595.1 Streptomyces sp. WELS2
CGTTGACGGGCACCGCGCTGCCCACGCGTACCTCCAGTCCCGCTCCGCGCAGCCGCCCGAGGGCGCCGCCGGCGAAGCCCGACACGACGTAGGCCGTGTTGGCGGTGGCCGGTGCGGTGGTCGTGGTCAGGGCCACGGTCTGGTTGGCCACGTGCGAGGCGACCAGGGCCGCGTGGATCGCGATCGCGGCGGCGAACAGCGCCGGCAGCACCTGCCCGCCGAGCCAGAACAGCGGTACGGCGACGGCGGCCAGCACGAACGCGGTGCCGACGACCCGCGCGGTACCGAACCGGTCCACCAGGCCGCCCGCCAGCGGCGCCACCGCGCTGGCGGTCAGCCCGAAGAGGCCGAACAGCCCGGCGGTCGCGGTGGACAGGCCGTACTCCGGCCCGGTCAGCAGCAGGGACAGCGAGGTCCACAGGGCGCTCCAGGCGCCGAACATCCCCGCCTGCCGGACGCAGGCCCGCCGCAGCTCGGGGGAGCGGCGCAGCAGCCCCGGCAGCTCGGTTATGCCGGAGAACAGCGAGAACAGCCCGCCCTGCCGCGCCGGCCGGTCGGACGGCAGGGCCAGCGCGGTGGCCAGCCCCAGGGCGAGGGTGAGGACGGCGGACCCGGCGAACACCCAGCGCCAGCCGAGGCCCTGCCCGGCGAGGCCGCCGAGCACCCGGGCCGCGACGATGCCGGTGAACAGCCCGGCGATGACGGCGGCGACATGCCGGGCACGCCGGTCGGCCGGGGCGCGGGCGGCCACCAGCGGGACCAGCAGCTGGGGGATGACGGTCGCCGCGGCGGCGACGAACACGGCGGCGGCCAGTGCCGCGGTGCCCGGCGCCACGGCCGCGGCGAGCAGCGCGACCGTGGTGGCGACGGAGAGCCAGGCGACGAGCGGGCGGCGGTTGACGCGGTCGCCGAGCGGCGCGAAGAAGAGCAGGCCGGCGGCGTAACCGAGCTGGGCCACCGAGGCGATCCAGGCGACGGCCGACGGGGTGGTGCCGAAGTCGTGGGAGATCAGCGGGAGCAGCGGGGCCGCGAGGTAGATGTTGGCGGCCGTGACGGCGGTGCAGACGGCGATGAGCAGGAGGAAGAGGGTGCCGGAGGCCGGGCGTTCAGGGGCGCGATCCCGGACGGGCGGTGCCTGGTGGGAGGTGGTGGCTGACGGCATGGGGGAGCTTCTCCTTCAGAGCCGACTCGCACAACTAACTGGTTGGTTGAGACTCGCAACAGCGTGCACCGGCCTCCGCATTCCCGTCAACCAAATAGTTGGTTACCGGCTCCCGGGCGCCTACCCTGTCCCCATGGCAACAGTGAGGGACCCCGAGGCCACCAAGGCCCGGATCTTCGAGGCGGCGGTCGCCGAGTTCTCCCGGCACGGCATCGCGGGCGCCCGCATCGACCGCATCGCCGTCGCGGCCAAGGCCAACAAGCAGCTGATCTACGCCTACTTCGGCAACAAGGCGGAGCTGTTCACCCAGGTCCTCGGCAGGTGCATGGTCGACCTGGCCTCGGCCGTACCCGTCGACCCGGAGGACATCGACGGCTGGGTGGACGGCCTCCTCGACTACCACGCCACCCACCCCGAACTGCTGCGCCTGTTCTTCTGGGAGGGCATCGAGTACGGCACCGCCGAACTGCCCGACGAGGAGGCCCGCCAGGACCACTACGCCCGCAAGGTCGCCCAGATCCGGGACGCCCAGGAACGGGGGATCATCACGGACGCCATCCCGGCCGGCGACCTGCTGATCCTGCTGATCTCGCTGACGAACTGGGCCTCCGCGGTCCCGCAGCTGCGGCGCATCCTCGCGGGCCCGGGGGACGACGACCAGGACCGCCTGCGGGCCTCCATGAAGGAGGCGGCCCGCAGGCTGGTCGCGCGCTAGGCAACGGGCGGCCGGCCGCTGCCCGGCCGGGTGTCCGGTTGCCGTCGGCCGGGTGCCCGGTCGCCGCCGTACGGTGCCTAGTTGGTGCCGATCCGGGCCAGCAGGTCGACGATCCTGCTCTGCACCTCGGTGCTGGTGGAGCGCTCGGCGAGGAAGAGCACGGTCTCGCCGGAGGCCAGCCGGGGCCGGTCGGCCTGGTCGACGGCGGCGGTGTAGACGACCAGCGGGGTGCGGTTGAGCTGCCCGTTCGCGCGCAGCCAGTCCACGATCCCGGCCCGCCGGCGGTGCACCTGCATCAGGTCCATCACCACCAGGTTCGGCCGGAACTGCCCCGCCAGCGTCACCGCGTCGTTGTCGCTCGCGGCCCGCGCCACCTGCATCCCGCGCCGCTCCAGCGTCGTGGTCAGCGCCAGCGCGATCTCCGCGTGCTCCTCGATGAGCAGCACCCGCGGCGGATGCTGCTCGCTGTCCCGGGGCGCCAGCGCCTTCAGCAGTACGGCGGGATCGGCGCCGTACGCCGCCTCGCGCGACGCCTGGCCGAGCCCGGCCGTGACCAGCACCGGCACCTCGGCCGCCACGGCGGCCTGACGCAGCGACTGCAAGGCCGTCCGGGTGATGGGCCCGGTCAGCGGGTCCACGAAGAGCGCGGCGGGGAAGGCCGCGATCTGCGCGTCGACCTCCTCGCGCGAGTGCACGATGACCGGCCGGTAACCACGGTCGCTGAGCGCCTGCTGGGTCGTCGCGTCCGGCGCGGGCCACACCAGCAGCCGCCGCGGGTTGTCCAGCGG
>NZ_JACBWZ010000832.1 GCF_013870595.1 Streptomyces sp. WELS2
TGCTGCCAGCCGAAGTGGTAGAGCCCGATCCGGCGCATGGCGCCGGGCAGCGACTCCACGGCCGCCCGCAGCTCCGGGTAGACCAGGGTCCGGGTGCGCTCCAGCTGCGCCAGGGCCTCCTGCCCGTCGAGCGGGCCGGTGGCGGTCCCGGTGGTCTCCCGGAGCTGCCCCGCCGTGCCGTAATGCGGCGCGGCGGGGGAACGCTCGTCGGTCTCCGTCATGTACTCGGCCATGCCTCCCCCTCGCCAGGTCCGCGCGAGCCGGTGCCACCGGGCCGCCCGGACGCTTTCCCGGAGGGCCTACCCCTCCCGGCGGCCGGGAACACGGCCACTACGTGCGGAAACGTCACCTCCACCGGCCGATCTCGACGTTCTCCAGGACACCGAGCGCGTCGGGCACCAGCACGGCGGCCGAGTAGTAGGCCGTCACCAGGTATTTGATGATGGCCTGCTCGTTGATGCCCATGAACCTCACGGACAGGCTCGGCTCGATCTCGTCCGGGATGCCGGACTGCCGCAGACCGATGACGCCCTGCTCGGACTCGCCGGTACGCATGGCGATGATGGAGGTCGTACGGGCCTCGCTGACCGGGATCTTGTTGCAGGGGTAGATCGGCACCCCGCGCCAGGTGGGGATGCGGTTGCCGCCGATGTCGATGGTCTCCGGGACCAGGCCACGCTTGTTCAGCTCGCGGCCGAACGCGGCGATCGCGCGCGGATGGGCCAGGAAGAGCTTGGTGCCCCGGCGGCGGCTGAGCAGCTCGTCCATGTCATCCGGGCTCGGCACGCCGTCGTGCGGCTGGATCCGCTGGTCGTACTCGCAGTTGCTGAGCAGGCCGAACTCGGGGTTGTTGACCAGCTCGTGCTCCTGACGCTCCTTCAGTGCCTCGACCGTGAGCCGAAGTTGCTGCTCGGTCTGGTTCATCGGCTGGTTGTAGAGGTCGGCCACGCGCGTGTGGATGCGCAGGACGGTCTGGGCGATGCTCAGCTCGTACTCGCGGGGCCGCGGCTCGTAGTCCACGAAGGTGTGCGGGATGTCGGGCTCGCCGGAGTGGCCGGCCGCCAGCTCGACCGCCTTCTCGCCGTACTTGTTGGTCCGCTGCCGGGGGATCGAGCGCAGCCGCTCCAGGTGGGCGCGCAGCGAGTCCGAGCGCTCGGCGACCTGCTGGAAGTCCTGCCGGCTGAGCACCAGCACCGTGGTCGCGGTGTCCGCGCGGACGGTGTACTCCCAGATCGCCTCCGGGTCGAGGAGTGCCTGGTCGCCGAAGTAGGCGCCGTCGGCCAGGACCCCGAGGACGGCGTCGTCTCCGTAGGGACCCGTGCCGATCTTCTCCACCCGGCCGTGGGCGAGCAGGTACACCTCGTCGGTCCGGTGGCCGAAGTCGGCGATCACCTCGCCGGGGGCGACCTCGCGCTGGCGGCAGCGCCGGGCCAGTTCCGCCAGCACCTCCTCGTCCGCGTACGACCGCAGGGCCGGCAGTTCGCCCAGTTCGTTCGGGATGACCTCCACCTGGTCACCGGTCTTCACAAAGGTGATGCGGCCGTCGCCGACGGCGTAGGTCAGCCGTCGGTTCACCCGGTAGGTGCCGCCCTGGACGTCGATCCAGGGAAGCGTGCGCAGCAGCCAGCGGGAGCTGATCTCCTGCATCTGCGGAACGGACTTGGTGGTGGTGGCCAAGTTGCGGGCCGCCGCCGTCCCGAGGGACTGCTGCGGCCTGTTCTGATCGGTACGGACCTCTTCGCCTACCGACATAAAGAAACGCCCTCCCATGTATGCCCGGTGCCGCAGTGCACCGGGCACCGGTCTCACGTCCGAGCCTCCCAGCACGCGGTGTGCACGCGCCATTACCCGAAAGAGCGGGAATGGATCATCGGATTACTGGGCAGAGAGAGGAACTTCGTCCAGTCGGATACGGCAGCGGCCCTGTCCGGATCGGCTCGCACACCGTACGAACGATGTGTTCCGCGACGTCCGGTTTCGGTAGAAGCAGGCAGGACGTCCGGCCGGTTCCGTGGCCGGGCGGGCACGGTACGAAGGAGTCGGGCATGGCCCCACCCATGTCGGCGAGCGAATTCCTGGACGCGCTCCGGGCCGAGGGCGTCACGGTCGTCGAGGTCGGCGACTGGCAGGACCACAACCGCAATCACAAGGGCCCCTGGGGACCCGTCCACGGTGTGATGATCCACCACACGGTGACCCGGGGCGCCGAGCGGACGGTGGACCTGTGCCGCGACGGCTACCCGGACCTGCCGGGCCCGCTGTGCCACGGCGTGATCACCAAGGACGGCAGGGTCCACCTGGTCGGCTACGGCCGCGCCAACCACGCCGGGCTCGGCGACGACGAGGTGCTGCGGGCGGTGATCGCCGAGAAGGGGCTGCCACCGGACAACGAGGCGAACACCGACGGCAACCGGCACTTCTACGGCTTCGAGTGCGAGAACCTCGGCGACGGGGAGGACCCGTGGCCGGAGGAGCAGCTGGAGGCGATCGTCCGGGCCGCCGCGGCCCTGTGCCGCCGTCACGGCTGGACGGAGCGGTCGGTCATCGGCCACCTGGAGTGGCAGCCGGGGAAGGTGGATCCGCGGGGTTTCTCCATGCGCTCCCTGAGGGAGCGGGTGCGGGACAGGCTGAAGGACTGAGCGCCACGGCACGCCG
>NZ_JACBWZ010000833.1 GCF_013870595.1 Streptomyces sp. WELS2
CGGGACGACGAGGTGCAGGCCGCGTGAGCCGGTGGTCATGGGGGCGGCGGGCAGTCCCAGCTCCGTCAGCAGCTCCCGCAGCCATCCGGCCGCCTCCCGGACGGCGGCGAAGTCCTCGCCGGGAGGGTCGAGGTCGAAGACCAGCCGGTCGGGGTGTCCGGGGCCGCCGGCCCGGTCGGTGCGCGCCGGCCAACGGTGGAGGGTGACGCAGGCCTGGCCGGCGAGGTACAGCAGGGTCGCGGTGTCGTCGCAGACGACGTGGGTGACCGTGCCGCCCTCCTTGGCGACCTCGGCGCGGGTGATCCACCCCGGGTAGTGCCGGGGGACGTTCTTCTGCATGAACCGCTCGCCGTCCAGGCCGTCCGGACAGCACTCCAGCATCAGCGGACGGCCCCGCACGTGCGGCAGCAGATACGGCGCGACGGACCGGTAGTAGTCGGCGAGGTCGCCCTTGGTGTACTCGGGCGCGCCGTCCCGGCCGGGGAAGAGGACCTTCCCCGGCCGCTGGATCTCCACCGTGCGCCGGCCCGCACGGACCGTCCGGGCGGCGCCGTGGCTCATCGCACGACCGCCCCCTCGACCAGCAGCCTTGCCGCCGCCGCGATGCCCACGGAGTCGATGCCGGCCGCGTGCAGCTGCTCGTCCGGGGCGGCCGAGCCCGGCATGGTGCGCACCGCCAGCCGGACCAGCCGGGGGGCCGGCCGGCCGTCGCCGAACACCTCCGCGACGGCGTCCCCGAGGCCGCCCTCCGGGTGGTGGTCCTCCACCGTGAGCAGGCAGCCGGTCTCCTCGGCGGCCCGGCGCAGGGTGGCGGCGTCGACGGGCTTGACCGAGTACAGGTCGACGACCCGCACCTCGATGCCCTCCTCGGCGAGCCGGTCGGCGGCCGTCAGCGCCTCGGGTACGGTCACCCCGGCCGCGACGATCGTCAGCCGGTCGGCGCCGCCGGAGCGCAGCGTCTTGCTCCCGCCGACCGGGAACTCCTCGTCCGGGCCGTAGATCACCGGCGTCTTGCCCCGGGAGGTGCGCAGGTAGCGGATGCCGTCCAGCCCGGCCATGGCCGCGACCAGCCGGGCCGTCTGGTTGGCGTCGCACGGGTAGAGCACCGTGGAGCCGTACACGGACCGGAACATCGCCAGGTCCTCCAGGCCCATCTGCGACGGTCCGTCCTGGCCGATGGCGACACCGGCGTGCGAGCCGACCAGGTTGATCCCGGAGCCGCTGATGGACGCCATGCGGACGAAGTCGTGGGCGCGGGTGAGGAACGCGGCGAACGTGGACGCGTACGGCACCCAGCCCCGCGTGGCCATGCCGACCGCGCTCGCGACCAGCTGCTGCTCGGCGATGTAGCACTCGAAGTAGCGGTCGGGGTGTTCCTTGGCGAACTCCTCGGTGCGGGTGGAGTCGCCGACCTCGCCGTCCAGGGCGACGACGTCGCCGCGCGCGGTGCCGAGCGCGGCCAGGGCCTTGCCGAAGGCGTCCCGGGTGGCGGCCTCCTCGCCCACCTCGTAGCGCGGCAGCCGGACCGCCTCGGTGGTGAGGGAGCGCAGCGCGGCGGCGACCTGCGGTTCGCTCACCCGGACCCGCAGGTCGCGCGGCCCGCCGAGTTCGGCGATGGCCTCCTCGGCCTCGGGCAGCGGCTTGCCGTGCAGTCCCTCGCGGTCCTCCACGGCGGCGACGCCCTTGCCCTTGAGGGTGCGGGCCAGGATCACGGTGGGCTGCCCGACGGTGGACAGCGCCTCCCCGTAGGCCCGGTCGATCTTGTCGATGTCGTGTCCGTCGATCTGGATGGTGTGCCAGTCGAAGGCCTGGAAGCGGCGGGCGTAGGCGTCCAGGTCGTGGCCGTGCCGGGTGGGGCCGCGCTGGCCGAGCCGGTTGACGTCCACGACGACGACCAGGTTGTCCAGGTTCTCGTAACCCGCGTGTTCGGCGGCCTCCCACACCGAGCCCTCCGCCAGCTCGCTGTCGCCGCACAGCACCCACACCCGGTAGCCGGTGCGGTCCAGCCGCTTCCCGGCGAGCGCGATGCCGACGCCGACCGGCAGGCCCTGGCCGAGCGAGCCGGTGGCCGTCTCCACCCAGGGCAGCCTGCGGGGCGTCGGATGGCCCTCCAGCCGGCTGCCGAGCTTGCGGAAGGTGACCAGTTCGCCGTCCTCGATCGCGCCGGCCGCCTTGTACGCGGCGTACAGCAGCGGGGAGGCGTGTCCCTTGGACAGCACGAAGCGGTCGTTGGCGGGGTGTTCGGGGCGCTCGAAGTCGTAGCGGAGGTGGTTGGCGAGCAGGACGGCCAGCAGATCGGCGGCGGACATCGAGGACGTGGGGTGCCCCGATCCGGCGGCGGCGGACGCCCGCACGCTGTCCACGCGCAACTGCTGGCCGAGTTCGGCGAGTTCGTCGGTGTTCATGAGTCTCCTAGGTCTCCTTCACGGTTGTGCCGGGGGCCGGCTGCGGTCCGCTTACGGGTTCAGCCGGCCGGGTCGGGGGTGTCGGTGGAGCCGGCCGGGTCCGGGCTGTCGGGGTGCGGGGCGGGGGCGGGGTGGCCGTCCGGCCTGATTCCCCTGCTGCCGTGGGTCATGGGCTCGTCTCCCCCGGCGCCCTCGGCCCGTTCGTGTCCCTCGTGGGCGTCCGGCGCGCCGGGCTCCCCGGGGCCGC
>NZ_JACBWZ010000834.1 GCF_013870595.1 Streptomyces sp. WELS2
GGTGGGCAGCTCGTACTCGCCGACCGTGCGGCCGGTGATGTCGGCGACGGCGGCCCGGATGCGCTGCGGGGTGACGTCGAGCCCGGCGGCGTACGCCACGGCCGGGTCGATCGCGTACAGCTGGGCGCTGGGGCCCGGCCGGCCCTCGCTGGTGCCGGTCACCCGGACCAGTCCGGCCGCCTCCAGGCGGGCCAGCAGCTGGGAGGCGGTGGGCTTGGACAGGCCGGTCAGCTTGCCGATCCGGGTGCGCGACAGCGGCCCGTGCGCCAGCAGCAGCTCCAGGGCGGCGCGGTCGTTCATGGCGCGCAGGACGCGCGGGGTGCCCGGCGTACCGGCGGTCGTTGCCATGGGGGTCCACACCTGCCTTTCCGGCCACCCAGCTTTTCAGTGACCCGGGCGGGGCGTCCAGTCCTTGATCGACGGGCGCCCGGGGGCTCACTGCGGTCACTGTTAGGAAAGTTTCCTGTTCGGTGGGAGGAACGTAAGCCGAGGGAGAAGGGGGCGTCAATAGCCGTCGACGGACGGCGGCCCCCGGCAACGTTGTCGTCGCCGGGGGCCGCGGGGCCGGGGCTCAGCTCTTGACGAAGGCCTCGACGGGATCGTCGTCCTCGGCCTTCTCGGAACGAGTGTGCTGAGACCGTTCCCCTATATCGTTCATCTCGCTTATTTCGCCGGCGGTGCCTGCCGCTGGGTGACGATCGGGGACGCCGCCGCCGACTGCGGCGAGTCCGCGTTGGAGTACACCGACGGGGCCGCCACCGTGGCCGTCGGGTCGGGGGTGTCCTCGGCGTCCTCGACCGCCGTCGCGCCGCCCACGATCCGGATGCTCGCCGCGTCGAACGCCCGCTTGATCCGCCAGCGCAGCTCCCGCTCCACCGTCACCGACTTGCCCGGCATGGTCTTCGCCGAGACCCGGACCACCATGGAGTCGATCAGCACCGAGTCCAGGCCGAGGACCTCCACCGGGCTCCACAGCAGCTCGTTCCAGGGCTCCTCCCGGCTCATCCTCCCGGCGACCTCGTCCAGCGTGGCCTTGACCCGGTCCAGGTCCTCGCTCGCCCGGACGGTCACGTCGACCCCGGCCGTCGCCCAGCCCTGCGACAGGTTCCCGATCCGCTTGACCTCGCCGTTGCGGACGTACCAGATCTCCCCGCCGTCGCCGCGCAGCTTGGTCACCCGCAGCCCGACCTCGATCACCTCGCCGGTGGCCACGCCCGCGTCGATCACGTCTCCGACGCCGTACTGGTCCTCGAGGATCATGAACACGCCGGACAGGAAGTCCGTGACCAGGTTGCGCGCGCCGAAACCGATCGCCACACCGGCGACACCGGCCGACGCCAGCAGCGGCGCCAGGTTGATCTCGAAGGTGGACAGCACCATCAGCGCGGCCGTGCCGAGGATCAGGAAGCTCGCCACCGAGCGCAGCACCGAGCCGATGGCGGCCGAGCGCTGCCGCCGCCGCTCGGCGTTGACCAGCAGCCCGCCCAGCGCGGTGCCGTCCACGGCCTGCGCGGTACGGCCCATCCGGTCGATCAGCTTCGTGATCGCCCGCCGCACCGCCGCCCGCAGCGCCACCGCCACGACCACGATCAGCAGGATCCTGAGGCCCATCGCGAGCCACGTCGACCAGTTCTGCTCCACCCAGCTCGCCGCGTTCGTCGCGCTCTCCTGGGCGTCCTGGAGCGTCGGCACGGCCGGGGTCACCGACTGCGACGGCGACGGCGACGGGGACGGCGACGCGCCGGCGGCCACGAGGAGGGCGGGCAGGGACGACACGGCAGGTACCTCCAGGTGCTGCGTGGTCCGTACCGGCGGGGGCAAGGTCACGAAAAGGTCACCGGTCGGACGGAAACACCACACTAACGGGGCATCGCGGGTGCTCCCCGCCGATCCGTGCGGCGGGCGGGCAGGAGAGACACGGCTCACGCGGGCTTGAACAGGGCGTGGTCCGGGGGATGAATCAGATGTGGTCGAAAACACTCCCAGCCCGTTACCGGGACATGGTGGCGCTTCCACCAGGCCTGAGGGGAGACTGACTGCAGATCGTCCCGGCGCGAGCCACGCGCCGCCGACGCCCAAGGAGGCACCCGTGCCGCATGTCCTGGTCCTCAACGCGTCGTACGAGCCGCTCGGCGTCGTACCGCTCCGCCGCGCGCTCGTCCTCGTCCTGGAGAACAAGGCCGTCTCCCTCGAGGAATCCGGCGCCTATATGCACAGCGCGACCGTCACCCTCCCCGCACCCAGCGTGGTCCGGCTCAAGCGATTCGTCCGGGTCCCCTACCGGGGGCCCGTCCCGTTGACCCGCCGTGCGCTCTTCGCGCGCGACGGGGGCCGGTGCATGTACTGCGGTGGCGTCGCAACCAGCGTCGACCACGTCATCCCGCGCAGCCGCGGGGGCAAGCACGTCTGGGACAACGTGGTGGCCTCCTGCCGCCGCTGCAACCACGTCAAGGCCGACCGCCACCTGGTCGAGCTGGGCTGGCGGCTGCGGCACAAGCCGGCCCCGCCGACGGGGCTGGCCTGGCGCATCATCGGCACCGGGCACCGGGACCCGCGCTGGCTCCCGTACCTGCAGCCCTACGGCGCGGACGACGCCCTGGCCCGGATCGACGGAGTGTCCGCCTAGATCCGGGCCCGTGTGC
>NZ_JACBWZ010000835.1 GCF_013870595.1 Streptomyces sp. WELS2
GGCCGTGGTCGCGTTCGGCGGGTACTGCACCCCGGTCACCGCCCGCGCGATCACCCGGCCTACCCTTGCGCCCATGACGCGACGACTTGCGGAAGTGGCCAGGAAGGTCGGGGTCAGCGAGGCCACCGTCAGCCGGGTGCTCAACGGCAAACCCGGGGTCTCCGACGCGACCCGGCAGGCGGTGCTGACGGCTCTCGACGTGCTCGGCTACGAGCGTCCCACCCAGCTGCGCGGCGAACGCGCCCGGCTCGTCGGTCTCGTCCTGCCCGAGCTGCAGAACCCCATCTTCCCGGCGTTCGCCGAGGTCATCGGCGGCGCCCTGGCCCAGCTCGGGCTGACCCCGGTGCTGTGCACCCAGACGAAGGGCGGGGTCTCGGAGGCGGACTACGTCGAGCTGCTGCTCCAGCAGCAGGTCTCCGGCGTCGTGTTCGCCGGCGGCCTGTACGCCCAGGCCGACGCGCCGCACGACCACTACCGGCGGCTCGCCGCGCGCAACATCCCGGTCGTCCTGGTCAACGCGGCCATCGAACACCTGGGCTTCCCGGGCGTGTCCTGCGACGACGCCGTGGCCGTCGAGCAGGCCTGGCGGCACCTGGCCTCCCTCGGCCACGAGCGCGTCGGCCTGCTCCTCGGCCCCGGCGACCACGTCCCCTCGGCCCGCAAACTCGCCGCCGCCCGGGCCGTCGCCGGCGACCTGCCGGAGGAGTTCGTCGCGCGGGCCATCTTCTCCATCGAGGGCGGGCACGCCGCCGCGTCCCGGCTGATCGACCGGGGTGTCACCGGCATCATCTGCGCCTCCGACCCGCTGGCCCTCGGCGCCGTCCGGGCGGCCCGCCGCAAGGGGTACGACGTCCCGGGCCGGGTCTCCGTCGTGGGTTACGACGACTCGGCGTTCATGAACTGCACCGAACCCCCGCTGACCACCGTCCGACAGCCCATCGAGGCCATGGGACGTGCGGCGGTGGAGCTGCTGAACGCGCAGATCGGGGGCACCGCCGTACCCGCCGAGGAGCTGCTGTTCGAGCCGGAACTGGTGGTGCGCGGCTCCACCGCGCAAGCGCCGCGCGACTGACCCATCGGAAGATCCGACTCACTGTCGAATAATTACAGATCCTACGCGACATCTTGCGGACGGATGTCGGCGGTGCTTGAGTGTGCGGCGCCCACCGCTCCTGCCACGAGTGTCATGAGGGGTCCACCGATGAGACACACCGGGTTCCGCCGTACCGTCGTCGCGATCGGCGTCTGTTCCTCCCTCGCCCTCGCCGCCACCGCCTGCGGCTCCGGTGCCGGCGGCGCGGCGAGCGGCAAGACACGGATCACCGTCAACTGCGAGCCGCCCAAGAGCGCCAAGGCCGACCGCGCCTTCTTCGAGGAGGACACCGCCGCCTTCGAAGGGGCCCATCCGGACATCGACGTCGTCGCCCACGACGCCTTCCCCTGCCAGGACCCGAAGACCTTCGACGCCAAACTCGCCGGCGGCCAGATGGAGGACGTGTTCTACACGTACTTCACCGACGTCCGGCACGTCGTGGACCTGGGCCAGGCCGCCGACCTCACCCCGTACCTGAGGGAACTGAAGAGCTACGACAGCATCCAGAAGCAGCTGCGGGACATCTACACCGTCGACGGGAAGGTCTACGGCATCCCGCGCACCGGATACTCCATGGGGCTGATCTACAACCGCGCCCTGTTCCGCGAGGCCGGGCTGGACCCCGACCGGCCCCCGGCGACCTGGGACGAGGTCCGCGCCGCCGCCCGGAAGATCGCCGCCCTAGGCGACGGCACGGTCGGCTACGCCGACTACAGCGCCCAGAACCAGGGCGGCTGGCACTTCACCGCCGAGCTGTACGCGCGAGGCGGCGACGTCGTCGGCGCCGACGGCAAGAAGGCCACCATCGACACCCCCGAGGGCCGCGCCGTGCTGCGCACCCTGCACGACATGCGGTGGAGCGACGACTCCATGGGCAGCAGACAGCTCCTCGTCATCAACGACGTGCAGCAGATGATGGGTTCGGGCAGACTCGGCATGTACCTCGCCGCCCCCGACAACATCCCGATCCTGGTCAAGGAGAAGGGCGGCGACTACCAGGACCTCGCCCTGGCCCCCATGCCGGGCGGCCACGCCACCCTCGCCGGCGGCGACGGCTACATGTTCCGCAAGCAGGCCACGCCCGCCCAGATCCGCGCCGGCCTGAAGTGGCTCGACCACATGTTCCTCACCCCGGGCAAGGGCTTCCTCGGCGACTACGCCCGCGCCAGGAAGCACGACGCCCCCGTCGGCCTGCCCGAACCGCGCCTGTTCACCGGCGCCGCCGACGCCACCGACCAGCGGGTCAAACAGGCCAACGCCAACGTCCCGGTGGAGAACTACCGGGCGTTCCTCGACGGCAACGGCAAGCTCCGGCTCAAGACCGAGCCACCGCACGCCCAGCAGATCTACTCCGTCCTCGACGGTGTCGTCTCCGCCGTCCTCACCAAGGAGGACGCCGACATCGACCGGCTCCTCGAGGAGGCGTCCGGCAAGATCGACAGCATTCTGGCCCGGGGCTGACCGCCATGACGAAGACGGCCGAGCGACGGACCGTCGCCCCTCCACTGGCCTGCGGGGATAGGGAATGGTGTCCATCGTGGTGAGGG
>NZ_JACBWZ010000836.1 GCF_013870595.1 Streptomyces sp. WELS2
GCCACCCGCAGGACGGGAGCGCAGCGGCCGGGCCGGGGCGGACACGGAGGACGATGCTGCGTACATGGGAAAGACAGATCCCTTCGTGTGCCTGCTGTGCCTGCCTGTACGTCCGCACTCCGAATCCGTGCTCGCGGGTGCGTGCCCCGTGAGCGTGGTTTCGGGAGCGTACGCCCACCCGACCCGGCCCTCCGGGCACACCCTGGGGAATGTGCCCGGCATGTGCGACCGGATGGCCGTCACCGGGAGGTGGCGGACCAGGTCGGGGTGGCGCGTTCCTACCTGACACCCGATGAGCGGTGGCACACCATCTGGCGCACCCTGGCGAACCCTGGCGAATAGTCGCCCGGCAACTTGCACGCGGCTACTGTCAACTCAGCCGAGAACCTGGGGGCTTGACGTGAGCGGACGACCCAACACCCGCCTTGCGGACCTGTTCGGCCTGGCCGGCTGGTCGAAGGGCGAACTCGCGAGACTGGTCAACCGGCAGGCGGCGGCCATGGGCCACCCCCAGCTGGCGACCGACACCTCCCGGGTGCGGCGGTGGATCGACATGGGAGAGATCCCGCGCGATCCCGTGCCGCGGGTGCTGGCGGCCCTGTTCACCGAGCGTCTCGGCCGTGTCGTGACCATCGAGGACCTCGGTCTGGTACGGCAGGGGCGTGCGGGGAAACGGCAGGGCGACGGGATCGAGGAACACCCCGACGGCCTGCCCTGGCCGCCCGAGCGGACCGCCGCGGTCCTCACCGAATTCACGGGAATGGACCTCATGCTCAACCGACGCGGCTTGGTGGGCGCGGGTGCCGCGCTCGCCTCGGGATCCACACTCAGCGGTGCCATGTACGAATGGCTGCACACCGATCCGGCCCTCAGGGCCGACGCCCCTGTTCTCGACGACCCCTTGCACGTCGAACCGGCCGGGTTCGACCGGTTCGAGGCCGCTCCCGTCGGATCCCAGGAGATCGAGGCGCTGGAGCGCTCGGTCGAGGTGTTCCGGGCCTGGGACGCGGCCCGTGGCGGCGGCCTCCAGCGCAAGGCGGTGGTGGGCCAGCTCAACGAGGTGGGCGGCATGCTCGCCTACCACCATCCCCCCCACCTCCAGCGGCGTCTGTGGGGCGTCGCCGCCAACCTCGCCGTCCTCGCGGGCTGGATGTCGCACGACGTCGGCCTGGAACCCACGGCGCAGAAGTACTTCGTGATCGCCGCCCACGCCGCCCGGGAGGGCGGTGACCGGCCGCGCGCGGGGGAGGCACTGTCCCGGGCGGCCCGGCAGATGGTGCACCTCGGCCGCCCGGACGAGGCCCTGGACCTGATGAGGCTGGCCCAGTCCGGCGCCGGGGACCGTCTCCAGCCGCGCACGAAGGCGATGTTCCACACCATCGAGGCCTGGGCGCAGGCGGCGATGGGCAAGGGACAGGCGATGCGCCGCACGCTCGGCCGGGCGGAGGACCTGTTCGTCGCCGACCGGCAGGACGCGGCGACACCGGACTGGATGCAGACCTTCAAGGACGAGGACCTGTACGGCATGCAGGCGCTCGCCTACCGCACCCTGGCGGAGTTCGACCCGAACGCGGCCGGAACCGCCCAGCACTACGCGCAGAAGGCCCTCGCCCTGCGGGTGGACGGACGGGAGCGGTCGAAGATCTTCGACCATCTCTCCATGGCGTCGGCCTGCTTCATCGCCGACGACCCCGAACAGGCCGACCGCTACGCGCGGCTGGCCCTGATGGCGATGGGCTCCAACTCCTCGCGTCGCACCTGGGACCGGCTGCGGCAGATGTACCGGCTGACCGCGCAGTACGCCGGTTATCCCAGGATCCAGGAGCTGCGCGAGGAGATCAGGGTCGCCCTGCCCAAGCAGCGGGCCGAGAAGGACGGTTCCGGCACGCAGGTGTAGGGGACCGGCGCGCCGCCCGGCCCGAGGGGCCGGCGGCCGGCGTCATGTGGTGACCTTGGCGGCGAGCACGCACGCGTCGTCCTCGCGCGCGGGGTCGCCGAACTCCTCGACGACCGCGCGCACACAGTCCCGTGCGGTCTGCGCGGGGCCGAACCGGGGGGCGAGGCCGAGCAGCCGGTCCACGGTCGCCGTTCCGTCGTGTTCCGGCAGCAGTGCGCCGGTGTGCAGCAGGAGCAGATCGCCCGGGCGCAGGGTGACGGCGGACTCTTCGTAGCGGGCGCCCGAGGAGGCGCCGAGGGGGGTGCCGTCCGGTGCGTCCAGCAGGCGCCCCGTCCCGTCGCGGTACAGCAGCGGGGCGGGGTGTCCGGCGCGCGCCCACAGGAGGGTGCGGGTCGAGGGCAGGTAGCGGCAGCAGACGGCGCTGCCGAGGGCGGGCTGCGCGGCGGTGTCGAGCAACCGGTTCAGCAGGGTGAGCAGCCTGCCGGGCCGGGTGCCGGCCATCGCCATGCCGCGTACGGCGCCGAGCAGCGTGGCCGTGCCGGACGCGGCGGCCACACCCTGTCCGGTGAGTCCCCCCACGGTGAGCTGGGTCTGGCCGTCGGCCAGTTCCAGCGCGTCGTGCCAGTCCGCGCCGATCAGGGTGGCGGTCGCGGCGGGGAGGCGGTGGGCGGCCAGGTCCAGGGCGACAGCTTCTGCCTGCACAGGATGAGGAACGAGGACTGGCGCCATCAGCTG
>NZ_JACBWZ010000837.1 GCF_013870595.1 Streptomyces sp. WELS2
GTGCGATACGGTCTGGACTTCACCGTTTCGTCACAACCTGACCGGAACCACAACCATGCCCTCCCCGGCCGGGTCTAGTAGTCCGAGACCGCGGGAATCGAGCTGGAGAGCACCCGGGAGGACCGGGCGAGCAGACCAGGAACCGGAAGGAGAGGCCGCCATGGGGGGCATACGCACACGAGGCGTCGTAGGGCTGGGCGTGACGGGGCTGGTGGCGCCGCTCGCGCTCGCCTTCACCGCGGCACCGGCCCAGGCCGCGAGCTGTTCCACGAGCACCGGGCCGTACCAGAAGCAGGTGGAGAAGTTCCTGGGCCGGCCGGTCGACGGCAGGCAGTCCGCCGCCGACTGCACGGCGATCCGGGCATTCCAGGCCAAGCACGGCATCACCCCCGCCATCGGCTACGCCGGTTCGGTCACCTGGGGCGTGATGGACCTCATGAACAAGCAGAAGGCCGTCGGCAACAAGCCGAACAAGGACGGCAAGTGCCCGGTGAACAAGGGCCGGATCGCCTGTGTGAACCTCACGCTCCAGCTCAGCTGGATCCAGGACGGCAAGAAGCTGGTCTACGGCCCCGTGCCGGTGCGCACCGGCCGTGACCACTACGAGACCCGCACCGGCCTGAAGAAGATCTACTGGCGTGACATCGACCACGTCTCCGACCTCTACGACGTGCCGATGCCCTACAGCCAGTTCTTCGACGGCGGCCAGGCCTTCCACTCGGTGGGCCTGAGCATGTGGAACCCGCCGGGCTCGCACGGCTGCGTCAACATGACGAAGAAGGACGCCAAGAAGTACTGGTCGCTGCTGAGGAACGGCGACGACGTCTTCGTCTACGGCCGCAAGCCGGGCACCTGAGCCCGGGCCGGTCCCGTCAGGCCGCGGGGGCGTCCCCGAAGTCCGGGATCTCGAGCCGTACGCCACCCTGCCGTGCCGACTCGTGCGCGACGATGCCCGGCAGGGTGTAGCGGGCGGCCACCCACGCGTTCACCGGCGGCAGTGTGCGCCCGGTCACGGCGGTGACGAAGTCGTCCGCCAGGAAGTGGTGGCTGCCCTCGTGCCCGTTGGGCAGGTGGTCGAACTCACGCGGCAGCCGGGACCGGTCGTGCACCGGCGCCGAACCCGAGGTGAAGGCCGCGCGCAGCTCGGGCGCGAGAGCGGCGAGGGACGGGTCGCCGGGCGCGACGGCCCGCTTCGGCTCCAGCAGCCCGGTGATGTCCTCGACGCCGCCGCGGTCCTGCCACAGGGCCACCGTGGCGAGCTGCTCCATGCTGGCCTCGGTCCCGAAGAACCGGAACCGGGACTCGCGCAGATACGCGGGGTAGCCGACCCGCCGGAACTCGTTGGTGCGGAACGATCCGCCGCCCGCCACCTCGAACAGCGCGGTGGCGTTGGACACGTCGTTGTCGAACATGCTGACCGAGCGGTCGAAGACGCCGTCGTCGCGCTCGTCGCGGACGCCGATCGCCGACACGCTCACCGCGTGCGTCCGCCAGGCCCCGAGCACCCCGCCCACCGAGTGCGTCGGGTACAGCAACGGGGGATAGCTGGCCGTCGCCCGCCAGTTCTCGCCGCCGCTGTAGCGGTAGGCGTCGTAGAAGCCCAGGTCCATGTCGTGGACGTAGTCGCCCTCCGCGTAGAACACCCGCCCGAAGGCCCCCTCGGCGATCCGGGCGCGGGCGAGCACGGTCGCCGGGTGGTAGTGGCTGGTCTCGCCCATCATGTACGTCAGCCCGGTGGACCGGACGGTGGCCACGATCGCGGCGACCTCCTCCGCGGTGACCGCCATCGGGACCGCCGAGAACACGTGCTTGCCCGCGTTCAGCCCCTGCATGACCAGCGGACCGTGGGTCCAGCGCTGGGTGAAGACCGCGACCGCGTCGACGGCCGGTGACTCCAGCATCGCCGCGTACGACGGGAACGTGCCCGCGAGGCCGTGCGCGGCGACGAGGCGCTCGGCGCGCTCGGGCAGGAGGTCGGTGACGTAGACGTCCCGTACGCCGGGATGGGCGTGGAAGAGCGCGGCGAAGCGGCCGGAGAACTGTCCTGCGCCGACGATGCCGAGGGAGAAAGTCATATGGATCACTTTCGCGACGGGGGATTTTGTGCGTCAAGAGCAGTGAAGTGATGAGCAACACGGTCCGTAATGTCCGTATCGCTCGCACTTACTCACAGCGCCTTCACCTCGTTCGGCATATGCTTCACAGCATGTCCACCACTGTTGCAGCCGCCTCCGAGCGATCGGCCGCGGAGGTCAACGAGGAGATCCGGGCCCTGTGGCGCCGGTCGGGCGGGACACTGACCACCGAGCAGCGCGCGGAGTACCAGCGCCTCGTGATGGAGTGGGCCGCCGCGGCCCCGCGGTCGCACCGGGCCGCCTGACCGACCCCGCGCGCACCGCACCGTACCGCCTCACCCCACCCGCGCGCAGTACGCCGTACCACCGAGGGCACCCGTCACGACACGGGTGCCCTTTTTCCGTCGGCGTCCTGTCCCCGGTCAGCTCCAGGTAGCCGAGTAGCGCCGCCGGTACGCCCTGCGGTCCCGCTCGGCCCGCAGGTACCGGGTCGCCACCAGCGCGACCAGACTGCCCGCGGCGACCAGCAGACCCGGCCCGACGTTCCGGACGTC
>NZ_JACBWZ010000838.1 GCF_013870595.1 Streptomyces sp. WELS2
AGCGCCCGGGGGGTCCGTTCCAGCATGCGCGCGGTGATGTCGCCGAGGCGGCGCAGTCCGGGCGGGGCCGGGAAGGACGTCAGGTGGGCCAGCAGCCGGGCGATGACCAGGACCGCCTCGCGGGTGTCGGCGCGGTGGGCCAGCATCCGCCTCTCGTCCAGGCGCTCCAGGAGCATGGTGCCGGTGGCCGGGTCGTGGTCCAGGAGCCGTACGGCCCCGTCGCCGTCCCAGACGCGCAGCGCGACCGGCTCGCCCTCGCTCTCCTCGTCGAGCAGCTGGAGCTTGAGGACCGCGCGGACGCCGTCGGCGCGGACCACCGGCAGCACCAGCGCGCTGACGCCGTTCATCGAGGGCCCGTCGAGCCGGAGTCCCCACCGGTCCAGGAACCGTGCCGCGAGATCCGGCAGCGCGGCGATGAACGCCTTGCCCGCCGCCCCGTTGTACATCTCCTGTGTCTCGGCCAGTTCCGCGGGGATGTCGATCACGACCCGGACGATACCGGCGTGCGTCAATCGGTTCATGCGAATTAACCGGGGCGTGAGCGGGGTGTGGGCGTACCTCCGCGGTGCTCCCGGCACCCATGTGTGGCTGGTGGTCCTCTTCGCCACGACCGTCGCGCTGCACTCCATGCCGCCCGAGTTCGAGGAGAACTTCCTGCGGCACCGGTCGACGAACCTGCACGAGCTGTCGCGTGACCCGGTGCGGGTGCTGGTGGCGAGCGCGATGTGGATCGAGAGCGGGCACTGGCTGCCGTACGCCTTCCTGTACACGGTGTTCCACGCGCCGGCCGAGCGCTGGCTGGGCACGGCCCGCTGGCTGGCGGTGTGCGCGCTGTCCCATGTGCCGGCGTCGCTGGCCGGCGAGGCCCTGCTGCTGGCGGCGATCCGGGCGGGCCGGGCCCCGCTCGCCGCCGTCGACTCCCTGGACATCGGGGTGAGTTACGCGCTGGCCGGGGTGATCGCGGTGCTCGGCTACCGGATCGCGGTGCCCTGGCGGTACGGGTATCTGGCGGTGGTGCTCGCCGTGTTCACGCTGCCGCTGGCCGCCGGCCCGACCGTCACGGACGTCGGCCACCTCCTCGCGGCACTGTGCGGTCTGGCCTGTTATCCGCTGGTCGGAGGGCGGGGAAAAGCATGGAATCCGAAGGAGACACCGGCCCGGCTCAGGGGTTAACGTCCCGGCCATGAACAGCTCGGCAAGCAGTGCCGTCAACGGCGGCGTCTCGTTCTGGTACGCGGACGACGGGCTCCCGGCGGTGCGCGAGCCGCTGACCGGGGACGCGTCCGCGGACGTCGTCATCGTCGGCGGCGGGTACACCGGCCTGTGGACGGCGTACTACCTGAAGAAGGCGGCGCCCTTCCTGCGGATCACCGTGCTGGAGCAGAAGTTCTGCGGCTACGGCGCCTCCGGCCGCAACGGCGGCTGGCTGTACAACGGCATCGCGGGCCGCGACCGCTACGCCCGGCTGCACGGCCACGAGGCCGCCGTACGGCTGCAGAAGGCGATGAACGACACGGTCGCCGAGGTGGTCGCGGTGGCCCGCGCGGAGGGCATCGACGCCGACATCCACCACGGCGGTGTCCTGGAAGTCGCCACCACACCGGCGCAGTTGGCGCGGCTGAAGGCGTTCCACGCGCACGAGCTGGCCTACGGCGAGACGGACCGGGAGCTGTACGGCGCCCGGGAGACCGCCGAGCGGATCCGGGTGGCGGACGCGGTCGGCTCCACCTGGACCCCGCACGGTGCCCGGCTGCACCCGGTGAAGCTGGTGAAGGGGCTCGCGGCGGCCGTGGAGGCGCTCGGGGTGACCATCCACGAGTCGACACCGGTGACGGAGATCCGCCCCAAGCACGCGGTCACCCCCTACGGCACGGTCCGCGCGCCCTACGTCCTGCGCTGCACCGAGGGCTTCACCGCCGCCCTCAGGGGCCAGCGGCGGACATGGCTGCCGATGAACTCCTCGATGATCGCGACCGAGCCGCTGACCGAGGAGCGGTGGGCGGCGATCGGCTGGGCGGGCCGCGAGACCCTCGGCGACATGGCGCACGCCTACATGTACGCCCAGCGCACCGCCGACGGCCGGATCGCGCTCGGCGGGCGCGGGGTGCCGTACCGCTTCGGCTCGCGCACCGACAACGACGGCCGCACCCAGGAGGCCACCGTCGAGGCGCTGCGCGAGATCCTGACCCGCTTCTTCCCGTCCCTGGCCGGCGTGCGGATCGAGCACGCCTGGTCGGGGGTGCTCGGCGTGCCGCGCGACTGGTGCGCCACCGTCACGCTGGACCGCTCGACCGGGCTCGGCTGGGCGGGCGGCTACGTCGGCTCCGGCGTCGCCACCGCCAACCTGGCCGCCCGGACCCTGCGCGACCTGGTCCGGCAGGACTCCGGCCAGGGCGGGCGGACCGAGCTGACGGAGCTGCCCTGGGTGGGCCACCGGGTCCGCAAGTGGGAGCCGGAGCCCTTGCGCTGGCTGGGCGTGCAGGGCATGTACGCCACCTACCGCGCGGCCGACCGGCGCGAGCGCCGCTACCCGGACACCCGGTCCTCCCGGCTGGCCCGCCTGGCGGACCGGGTGGCGGGCCGCCACTGACCGGAGCCCCCGCGGTTCGGGCGGATTGTCAGTGGCGGG
>NZ_JACBWZ010000839.1 GCF_013870595.1 Streptomyces sp. WELS2
GCGCAGGCCGCCGACCTCCCGCCGTACCGGACGCCATCCTCGGCGGCGACCCGGCACCCGGGGGCCGGCTCCCCGCCAACGCGCACTTCACCTTCCCCGGCTGCGAGGGCGACTCCCTGCTGCTCCTGCTGGACGCCCAGGGCATCGAGTGCTCCACCGGCTCCGCCTGCACCGCGGGCGTCGCCCAGCCCAGCCACGTCCTCCTCGCCACCGGAACCGACCCGGACCTCGCCCGCGGCACCCTCCGCTTCTCCCTCGGCCACACCTCCACCGAGGCGGACGTCGAGGCCGTGGCGAAGGCGATCGGCCCGGCGGTGGAACGCGCCCGCGCGGCCGGGCTCACCTAGCCGGCGGGGACCCGGCGCGCTCGGCGCCGACCAGGCGTAGGTACCGCTCCCAGTCCCACAGCCGCCCCGGGTCCGTGTGGTCCGTGCCCGGCACCTGGTCGTGCCCGATGATGTGCTCCCGGTCCACGGGGATGCCGTAGCGCCCGCATATCGCGGCCGCCAGCCGGGCCGAGGCCGCGTACAGGGCCTCCGTGAAGGACGCCGGGTCCTCCACGAAGCCCTCGTGCTCGATGCCGACACTGCGTTCGTTGTACTCCCGGTTGCCCGCGTGGAAGGCCACGTCCAGCTCCCGGACCAGCTGGGTGATCCGCCCGTCCCGCCGCACGATGTAGTGCGCCGCCGCGCCGTGCCCGGGGTCCTGGAAGGCCCGCACCGCCGACGCGTACCCGCCCTGGGTGACATGGACGACCACCCGGTCCACCGGATAGTCGGCCGGCCGGTCCGCCCGCCGGTAGTTCGCCGCCGAGGCCGCCACCCAGCGCGCGCCCCGGAAGTCCACCGCGCCCGCCGCCCGCGGCTTGTCCACCCCGGGCAGCCGCCACCACGACCGGGACAGCTCCTCCCGCCGCCGAACCTGAAGTCGCCCCCATGTGACCGTCAACGGACAGCCGGCCGCCCGGGTTCCCGCGGCCCCGTACGCTGGTTGCCGCGCCCCCGTACCCTGGAAGGGTTATGACTGACACCCCGCAGCGCACCCGCCCCCTCCGCGTCCTCGCCGCCATGTCCGGCGGAGTGGACTCCGCCGTCGCCGCCGCGCGTGCCGCGGAGGCCGGCCACGACGTCACCGGCGTCCACCTCGCGCTCTCCGCGAACCCGCAGTCCTTCCGAACCGGCGCGCGGGGCTGTTGCACCATCGAGGACTCGCGCGACGCCCGCCGCGCGGCCGACGTCATCGGCATCCCGTTCTACGTCTGGGACCTCGCCGACCGCTTCCGCGAGGACGTCGTGGAGGACTTCGTCGCCGAGTACGAGGCCGGCCGCACCCCGAACCCGTGCCTGCGCTGCAACGAGAAGATCAAGTTCGCGGCGCTGCTGGACAAGGCGCTGGCCCTCGGCTTCGACGCCGTGTGCACCGGCCACTACGCCAAGGTGATCCTGAAGGAGGACGGCTCCCGCGAGCTGCACCGCGCCTCCGACATGGCCAAGGACCAGTCGTACGTCCTCGGCGTGCTGGACGAGCGGCAGCTCGCGCACGCCATGTTCCCGCTCGGCGACACGGTCACCACCAAGGAGGAGATCCGCGCGGAGGCCGAGCGCCGGGGCCTCGCGGTGGCCAAGAAGCCCGACTCGCACGACATCTGCTTCATCGCCGACGGCGACACCCAGGGCTTCCTGGCCAAGCGGCTCGGCAAGGCCGAGGGCGACATCGTGGACGAGTCCGGCAGCAAGCTGGGCACCCACGAGGGCGCGTACGGCTTCACCATCGGCCAGCGCAAGGGCCTGCGCATCGGCACCCCGGCCCCCGACGGCAAGCCGCGCTACGTCCTGGACATCTCCCCGGTCACCAACACGGTGACCGTCGGCCCGGCCGAGGCCCTGGACATCACCGCCCTCACCGCGATCGGGCCCCGCTGGTGCGGCACCGCCCCCACCGGCCCCGGCACCTACACCGCCCAGCTGCGCGCGCACGGCGGCGAGACCGAGGTCACCGCCGAACTCGTGGCCGGCGAGCTGCGCGTCACCTTCACCGAGCCGGTCCGCGGCGTCGCCCCCGGCCAGGCGATCGTGCTCTACGACGGCACGCGCGTGGTGGGGTCGGCGACGATCGCGTCCACCACGCGCGCGACGGCGGCGACGGCGGTCTGAGCCGCACGGGCCGGGTCCGCCCGGCCCTTCCGCCGGCCTAGCCCGCGAAGAACTCCGCCAGCACCGGCCCCAGCACGTCCGGCTCCACCATGTGGGTCTGCCCCGGCAGGACGCGGTAGGTGCCCTCCGGCACGGCCTCCGCGACCGCCTGGCCCGCCCGGTGCATCCACTCCGGGCTCGCGCCGCCCACGAGCGCGAGGACGGGTACGGGGATCCGGCCGAGCAGGTCCCCGGGCAGCAGGCCGTCGGCCATGACCGCGTCGTCGTGGGCGAGGCTGGGCGCGAGGGTCTCCATGCCGGCCCACATCGGGGACTGGCGGGCGCGCTGGATCACCTCCTCGCCGAGGCCCGTCTGGCGCAGGAACAGCTCCACCGCGTCCCCGCGCCGGCCCTCGGCCAGCGCCTCGGTCAGCCGCTCCTTGTAGGCCGCCTCGCGCGCGGCGCCGTCCGCCAGATGGTCGGCGTACGGCACC
>NZ_JACBWZ010000084.1 GCF_013870595.1 Streptomyces sp. WELS2
GAGGAGGCCGGCGTGCTGCTCGCCGGTCCCGGCCCGGACTCGGTCGTCGGCGACACCACGGGGGACGACTGGGAGGCCGACCGCGCCGCCCTGGTCGCGCGTGAGCTGTCCTTCGCGGAGTTCCTCGACCGGCGCGGCCTGGTGCTGCGCTCGGACCTGCTGGGCGCCTGGGCCCGCTGGATCACCCCGGAGTTCGAGGCCCGCCGCTACGACACGTGGTTCTTCGTGGCGACCCTGCCCGAGGGGCAGCGCACCCGCAACGCCTCCACGGAGGCCGACCGCACGGTGTGGATCCGCCCCGCCGAGGCCGCCGCCGGGTACGACCGGGGCGAGCTGCTGATGATGCCGCCCACCATCGCCACCCTGCGCCGGCTGCTTCCCTACGGCACCGCCGCCGAGGCACTGGCCGCCGCGCCCGCGCGCGACATGACGCCCGTACGGGCGACCGCCCGCCTCGACGGCGACGAGATCGTCCTCTCCTGGCCGGGGCACGAGGAGTTCACCAAGCACATCCCCACGGAGGCGGAACCGACGGCCGCGGAGCCGACGGGGCGGGCGGCGCCGGAGACGGCCGTAGCGCCTACGACGGCATCTACGGGGCCCGGGAAGCCCGGGGGACCGGCACCTGCGGGCTCCGGGAAGCCCGGGGCGTCGGCGGACGGCCCGGTGGACGCCTCGGCCGGTGCCCGCCCGGCCACGCCCGTGACCACGTCCACACCCACGACCACCCCTTCGACCACCGGTGGAGGTCCCGCATGACCGACGCGAGCGCGCTGCCGGGCCAGCCCCGGGGCGGAGCGCTGTCCGGGCCGGCCACCGAACGGGCGGTCAACGTCCTCGCGCCCAACGCCTCCGCGATGACCCTGGACGGCACCAACACCTGGATCGTCGCCGAGCCCGACTCCGGCCTGGCCGTGGTGATCGACCCCGGCCCGCTCGACGACGGCCACCTCCGCAACGTCGTGGACACGGCGGAGAAGGCCGGCAAGCGGATAGCCCTGACCCTGCTGACCCACGGTCACCCCGACCACGCCGAGGGCGCCGCCCGGTTCGCCGAGCTGACCGGCACGCGCGTGCGTGCCCTGGACCCGGCCCTGCGGCTCGGCGACGAGGGGCTGGCCGCCGGGGACGTGATCACCGTCGGCGGCCTGGAGCTGCGGGTCGTACCCACCCCCGGGCACACCGCGGACTCGCTGTCCTTCCACCTCCCCGCCGACCGGGCGGTGCTGACCGGCGACACCATCCTCGGGCGCGGTACGACGGTCGTGGCGCACCCGGACGGCAGGCTCGGGGACTATCTGGACTCCCTGCGGCGGCTGCGGTCCCTGACGGTGGACGACGGGGTGCACACCGTCCTGCCGGGCCACGGGCCGGTCCTGGAGGACGCCCAGGGCGCCGTGGAGTTCTACCTCGCCCACCGCGCCCACCGGCTCGCCCAGGTGGAGACCGCGGTCGAGAACGGCCACCGCACCCCGGCCGAGGTCGTCGCCCAGGTCTACGCCGACGTGGACCGCTCGCTGTGGCCGGCGGCGGAACTGTCGGTCCGGGCCCAGCTGGACTACCTCGGCGAGCACGGGCTGATCTAGGGTCTGTCGTTCGGCCCACGCCGCGGACGCGGGGCCTGGCACGCACATCCGCGGCGTTGTCGTCGGTGGTCAACGCTCCGCGTCGTCGCCCTCCTCCGCCTTGCGTTCGCACGCACCAGGCGCCGCTCACCGGCATGACAGGGCGCCGCCGATGCCCCGCGACCTGATCCCAACGACAGGCCCTGGCCCGGGCACGACGACGGGGCCCGGCTCGTGCGAGCGGGGCCCCGTCGTCGTACGGCCGAGGCGGGCGTCAGCGCGATCGCTTGGCCAGCCGCTCCACGTCCAGCAGGATCACGGCGCGCGCCTCCAGGCGGAGCCAGCCGCGCTGGGCGAAGTCGGCGAGGGCCTTGTTCACGGTCTCGCGGGAGGCGCCGACCAGCTGGGCCAGCTCCTCCTGGGTCAGGTCGTGGACGACGTGGATGCCCTCCTCGGACTGCACGCCGAAGCGGCGCGAGAGGTCCAGCAGGGCGCGGGCCACCCGGCCGGGGACATCGGAGAAGACCAGGTCGGACATGGCGTCGTTGGTCTTGCGCAGCCGCCGGGCGACGGCCCGTAGCAGCGCGCCGGCCACCTCGGGGCGGGCGTTCAGCCAGGGCTGGAGGTCACCGTGGCCGAGACCGAGCAGCTTGACCTCGGTCAGCGCGGTCGCGGTGGCGGTGCGGGGGCCCGGGTCGAACAGCGACAGTTCGCCGATGAGTTCGCCGGGGCCGACGACGGCCAGCATGTTCTCCCGGCCGTCGGGGGAGGTGCGGTGCAGCTTGACCTTGCCTTCGGTGACGACGTACAGCCGGTCCCCGGGGTCGCCCTCGTGGAACAGGGAATCGCCGCGTGCGAGGGTCACCTCACTCATGGAGGCGCGAAGCTCCGCGGCCTGCTCGTCGTCGAGAGCCGCGAAGAGCGGGTTGCGCCGCAGAACGTCGTCCACGAGTTCTCTCCTTGTCGACCTGCTCAGGGGATCTTGCTCCCCCGTGTGCCAGGGGACCGTGTTCCCCATTTTGCCGGACGGTCCAAACAGTGTGATCTGTCACAAGGATGCCGCACACGTCTCCCGGGGTAAGCGTCAGGGGTCCGATCGGGGGCCGCTCCGCCGGGTCCGGGGCGGATGTCGGCGCCGGGCTTTAGGCTGGCCGGGTGTCCAAATCGCCGGTGACAGCACAGGACAAGGGGGCTGGGCGGGTGGTTGTACGTCGCGATTCCGCTGTGGGCGAACGCGCGCCCGATGGAAGTAGTAAAACGGGCAAATCGGCTAAAAAGGCTGTCGGTGCGGAGGGGGGGACCTCGCCCGCGAAGAAGACGGCGAAGAAGGTCACGAAGCGGGCCGCGAAGCCCGCCGGGGCGCCTGCCGAGACGCCCGCTGAGAAGGCCGCCGCGAAGAAGGCGGCACCGGCGGCCGAGAAGTCGGCACCCGCGAAGAAGGCCGCTTCCGCCAAGACGGCCGCTTCCGCCAAGAAGGCCGCGGCTTCCAAGGCCACCGCCACGAAGAGCACGCCCGCCAAGAAGACCGCCCGGGCCGAGAAGGCCACGCCGGCCAAGAAGTCGGCTCCCGCCAAGAAGTCGGCTCCCGCCAAGAAGTCGGCTCCCGCAAAGAAGGCCGCTCCCGCCGGGAAGGCCGCGGTCGCCAAGAAGGTGAAGCCGGCCGACGTGGTCCTCCCCGCCGAAGCCGTCGTAGAGAAGGCCGCGCCCGTCAAGAAGATCACCGTCCGTCCGCCGAGCGGCGAGTCCCCCACCGCCCTGGTCCGCCGCGCCCGCCGCATCAACCGCGAGCTGGCCGAGGTGTACCCCTACGCCCACCCCGAGCTGGACTTCGAGAACCCCTTCCAGCTGCTGGTCGCCACCGTGCTGTCGGCCCAGACCACCGACCTGCGCGTCAACCAGACCACCCCGGCGCTCTTCGCCCGGTACCCCACCCCCGAGGACCTCGCCGCCGCCGACCCGGAGGAGGTCGAGGGGATCCTGCGTCCCTGCGGCTTCTTCCGGGCCAAGACGAGGTCGGTCATAGGGCTCTCCAAGTCGCTCGTCGAGAACTTCGGCGGCGAGGTGCCCGGCCGGCTGGAGGACCTGGTCACGCTGCCCGGCGTGGGCCGCAAGACGGCATTTGTCGTCCTCGGCAACGCCTTCGGCCGGCCCGGGATCACCGTCGACACCCACTTCCAGCGGCTCGTGCGGCGCTGGAAGTGGACCGACGAGACCGACCCGGACAAGATCGAGGCCGCCGTCGGCGCGCTCTTCCCGAAGAGCGAGTGGACCGACCTGTCGCACCACGTCATCTGGCACGGCCGGCGCATCTGCCACGCCCGCAAGCCCGCCTGCGGCGCCTGCCCCATCGCCGCCCTGTGCCCGGCGTACGGCGAGGGCGAGACCGACCCGGAGAAGGCGAAGAAGCTGCTGAAGTACGAGAAGGGCGGCTTCCCGGGCCAGCGCCTCAACCCACCGCGGGCCTATCTCGACGCCGGCGGCAAACCGGCGCCGCCCCTGGGGGCCGCGTGACGGAACGATCTCGGCGCCCTCGGGCGTTGGACAGGGCAGGACGACGGGGGTGGCGATGACGAGGACGAGCGGCACACAGGACGGCCCGCTGACGCTCAGCAGCGCGGGGCTGCCGGACTGGCTGGCGCCGGTCCTGCGCGTCGCGGAGACGGTCGAGCCGGCGCAGCTGAGCCGCTTCCTGCCGCCGGAGAACGGCTCGGGGCGGCAGTCGGCCGTGCTGATCCTGTTCGGCGAGGGCGAGCGCGGCCCGGAACTGCTGCTCATGGAGCGCGCGGGCTCCCTGCGCTCGCACCCCGGCCAGCCGTCCTTCCCGGGCGGCGCGCTGGATCCGGAGGACGGCGATCCGCAGGGCGAGGGGCCGCTGCGGGCCGCGCTGCGCGAGGCGCGCGAGGAGACCGGGCTGGACCCGTCGGGCGTGCAGCTCTTCGGCGTGCTGCCCCGGCTGTACATCCCGGTCAGCCGCTTCGTCGTGACGCCCGTGCTGGGCTGGTGGCGCGCGCCCAGCCCGGTCGGCGTGGTCGACCCGAACGAGACGGCCCGGGTCTTCACCGTGCCCGTGGCGGATCTCACGGACCCCGCCAACCGCGCCACCGCCGTCCACCCCAGCGGCCACAGCGGCCCGGCGTTCCTGGTCGAATCCGCCCTGGTGTGGGGCTTCACGGCCGGGGTGATCGACCGCCTGCTGCACTACGCGGGCTGGGAGCGCCCCTGGGACCGGGGCAAGCGGGTCCCGCTCGACTGGCGCGCGTGACAGGGTGATCCACGTGCTAATCCCCGGGGGGCGGCCCCGGGCCCGGCCGAGCTGCTGGGAGCGGAGTGAGTAGGCGAGGCCTGAAGCAGTGAACGTGCTGGACATCCTGTTGCTCGTCGCGGCCGTGTGGTTCGCGGTGGTGGGTTACCGCCAGGGCTTCGTCGTCGGCATCCTGTCGGTGACCGGGTTCCTCGGCGGTGGCCTGCTCGCCGTGTACGCGCTGCCCGTGATCTGGGACGCCACGACCGGCAAGGAGGAGGTAGGCACCACCGCCGCCGTCGTGGCCGTGGTCGTCGTGATCGTCTGTGCCTCCGTGGGGCAGGCCCTGACCACCCATCTCGGCAACAAGCTGCGCCGGCACATCACCTGGTCCCCGGCCCGCGCCCTGGACGCCACCGGCGGCGCGCTGGTCAACGTGGTCGCGATGCTCCTGGTGGCCTGGCTGATCGGGTCCGCCCTGGCCGGTACGACCCTGCCCACGCTCGGCAAGGAGGTCCGGGGCTCCAAGGTGCTGCTCGGCGTCTCCCGGGCGCTGCCCGAGCAGGCCGACACCTGGTTCGCGGACTTCTCCTCGGTGCTGGCGCAGAACGGCTTCCCGCAGGTCTTCAGCCCGTTCGCGGACGAGCCGATCAAGGACGTGCGGCCGCCCGACCCGGCGCTCGCGGGCAGCCCGGTCGCCCAGCGCGCCCGGAACTCCATCGTCAAGGTCACCGGCACCGCCCAGAGCTGCGGCAAGGTCCTGGAGGGCACCGGCTTCGTGTTCGCCGACCGGCGCGTGATGACCAACGCGCACGTGGTCGGCGGTGTCGACGCGCCGCGGGTGCAGATCGGCGGTGAGGGCCGCAAGTACGACGCCCGGGTGGTGCTGTACGACTGGGAGCGCGACATCGCCGTACTCGACGTGCCCGACCTGCGGGCGAACGCGCTGCGGTTCACCCGCGAGGACGCGGCCGGAGGGGACGGCGCCATCGTCGCGGGCTTCCCGGAGAACGGCGCGTACGACGTGCGCGCCGCGCGCGTGCGCGGGCGCATCACGGCCAGCGGAGCGGACATCTACCACCGCGGCACGGTCCGCCGCGATGTCTACTCCCTGTACGCCGTCGTCCGGCAGGGCAACTCCGGCGGCCCGCTGCTCACTCCGGACGGGGAGGTGTACGGCGTGGTGTTCGCGAAGTCACTCGACGACGCGGACACGGGGTACGCGCTGACGGCGGACGAGATCCGGGCCGACATCGAGCGGGGTCGTACGGCGAACGAGCAGGTGGGTACGGACAGCTGCGCCCTGTAGGGCGGCGCGGCGGCGGTCAGCCCCGCGGGTGACGCAGACGCACCGAGACCCAGCGGGCCCGGCGGCGCAGGATGCGCGGGATCCCCACCCTCGGGTCGCCCACCGCGAGTTGCTGCGTGACCCGCTGGGGCGTGCCCGGACCCGTGGCCGAGCGGCGGTTGCGGGGTGCGTCACTGTAGTCGTGCGTCCAGCCCATACCCCGACGTGTGCCCCCGCCCGAAGGTCGATAACCGCCCGCGCGCCCCCTAATTGGCCTATGCGCAAGGCATGTGGCGGGTCGGGGGACACGGGTGGGGAACCGGATGCCGGACGCCTCGGAATCCGGCCCCCGGACGGTCACCGGTCCGGCTCGGGATCCTTCAGCCAGTTGACCAGTTCCGTGGAGAACGCGGCCGGGTCCTCCTCGTGCGGGAAGTGACCGAGACCGTCGAACAGGCGCCAGCGGTACGGCGCTTCGACGTACTCCCCGGAACCGGCCGCGCTGCGGGTCCGGGTCACCGGGTCCAGCGAGCCGTGCAGATGCAGCGTCGGCACCCGCACGGGCCGCTTCATCCTGCGGTAGAACTGCACCCCGTCGGGGCGGGCCAGGGAGCGCACCAGCCAGCGGTACGGCTCGATGGAACAGTGCGCCGTGGAGGGGATGCACATGGCCCGCCGGTACGTCTCCACGGCCGCGTCCTCCGGCGGGCGCGGCCCGGACCAGTCCCGGATCAGCCGGCCCACCAGCGCGCCCCCGTCGGCGGTCAGTTGGCGCTCGGGCAGCCACGGCCGCTGGAATCCCCAGATGTAGGAGTTGGCGGCCGTCTGCCGGGCGTCCCGCAGCATCGCCGCGCGCCAGCGTCGCGGGTGCGGCATGGACACCACCGCCAGGCGCCGGACCAGCTTGGGCCGCATGGCCGCCGCCGTCCACGCCAGGTAGCCGCCGAGGTCGTGGCCGACCAGGGCGGCGTCCGGCTCGCCGAGCGAGCGGATCACCCCGGTGACGTCGAGCGCCAGGTTGGCGGGGTCGTACCCGCGGGGCGTGCGGTCGCTGCCGCCGACGCCCCGCAGGTCCATCGCCACCGCCCGGTAGCCCGCGTCGGCGAGCGCGGTCAGCTGGTGCCGCCACGTCCACCAGAACTGCGGGAAACCGTGCAGAAGCAGCACCAGGGGCCCGTCGCCCAGCTCCGCGATGTGGAAGCGGGCGCCGTTGGCGGCGACATCCCGGTGCGTGACCCGGGTCCCGTCCGGGAGGTCGATCCGCACGGGCGAGGGGGCGGCTGGGTCCGTCATGACGACGAGCGTGCCACAGCCTCGATGGCGGCGGGAGCCGGTTCGCCGGGCAGCTCCGGACGCGGGTGCGGCTTGGCGTTCTGCAGGACGCCCGCCGACTCCTTCATCGAGGCGGCCACCTTCTGCGGGCCCTTGCCCTTCTTGGCCTTCTTGGCGAACACCACGCCGATGAGCCCGAGCAGACCGGCCACCAGCACGTTGGCCGCGAAGGACAGCACGAAGCAGATCGCCAGGTTCCAGTGGCTCCAGGTGCGGATGCCGTACGCCAGGGCGAAGTTGAGCATCGGCAGGGAGAACACCAGGACCGCGCCCGCCATCGAGAAGGCGCCGCCGCTCACCGCGCCGCGCTTCACGTCCTGCTTGAGCTGGGCCTTGGCCAGCGCGATCTCGTCGTGCACCAGCGCCGACAATTCGGTCGTCGCCGAGGCGAACAGCTGGCCGATACTGCGTTCGGCGCCGACCGGGCTGCCGTCGGGTGCGCTCATCGCGTTCTCCCTCAGAGGTCTCGTGCCGCACATGTGCTGTGGGGACGGCCGTCGTGCTCGTACGGCCGTCCGGGTAGCCGTCGCGCGCGTGCGGCCGTCTTGTTTTGTACCGTCTCGTCAGATCATGCCGGACGGTCGCGCTCCTCGCCTGCCCCGCCCGGCACTTCCGCAAGCCCGCGGCGTGCCTCGGCGGCCAGCCGCCGGTGTTCGGCGGCCTTGCGCTCGTGGATCTCGGCCATCCGGAGGTGGTACGCCGGGTCGCCCTGCTCGTAGACGTCCGGGATCCCGTCGAGGTCCTCGTCGCGCTCCTCTTCCTCGCACAGCCTGCGGTACCGGTCGTTGCGCAGCTTCAGCAGCATCGTCGCGCACACCGCCGCGATCAGCGATCCGGTGAGGACGGCCGCCTTCACCTCGCCGGTCAGCACGGTGTCGCTCCCGAAGGCCAGCTCGCCGATCAGCAGCGACACGGTGAAGCCGATCCCGGCGAGCGAGGACATCGCGAAGACGTCGGCCCACGCCAGCTCCTCGCTGAGCCGCGCGCGGGTGAAGCGGACGGTCAGCCAGGTGCCGCCGAAGATCCCGATCGTCTTGCCCACGACCAGGCCGAGCACGACACCGAGCGTCTCGGGCCTGGCGAACACGTCCGCGAGCGCCCCGCCGGATATCGACACGCCTGCGCTGAACAGGGCGAACAGCGGTACGGCGAGCCCGGCCGACAGGGGCCGCACCAGATGCTCGATGTGCTCGCCCGGCGAGTGCTGCTCACCCTCCCGGGTGGTGCAGCGCAGCATCAGGCCCATCGCCACGCCGGCGATGGTGGCGTGCACGCCGCTGTTGTACATCAGCGCCCAGATGACGACGGCGAGCGGTACGTACACGTACCAGCCGCGCACCCCCTTGCGCAGCAGCAGCCAGAAGACGGCGAGCCCGGCGGCGGCCCCGCCGAGGGCGGCGAGGTTCAGCCGGTCGGTGAAGAAGACCGCGATGATCAGGATCGCGAAGAGGTCGTCGACGACCGCCAGGGTGAGCAGGAAGGCGCGCAGGGCGCTGGGCAGGGAGGTGCCGATGACCGCGAGCACGGCGAGCGCGAAGGCGATGTCGGTGGCGGTGGGCACCGCCCAGCCCTGGAGGGAGCCGTTCCCGGCGATGCCGGTGAGCGTGTAGACGAGCGCGGGTGCGGCCATCCCGCACAGGGCGGCCACCACGGGCAGCACGGCCGCCTTGGGGTCGCGCAGGTCCCCGGCGACCAGCTCGCGCTTGAGTTCGATGCCGGCGACGAAGAAGAACAGCGCGAGCAGTCCGTCGGCGGCCCAGTGGGCGACGGACAGGTGCAGGCCCAGCGCGCCGGGGCCGAAGTGGAAGCGGCTGACCGTCTCGTAGCTGTGGTGCAGGCCGGGGACGTTCGCCCAGAGCAGGGCGGCCACGGCGGCCAGGAGCAGCAGGACACCGCCGACGGTCTCGGTGCGCAGCGCGTCCGCGATGAAGGTGCGCTCGGGCAGGGACAGGCGCCCGAGAACCTTGCGGACGGTGGTGGGAGTGCGGGGCGCGGTCACGGGAGACCTCCGGAGGCAGGCAGGCGGAATCACATGCCGACCAGACTTCCCGGCGCACCTGAGGTGTCACATGCCGCGACACTTTCCTTAGTTTACCTAAAGTAGCGCGCGCCGGTCCGATGATCTTCACCGTAGCCGCCCTCGGGGCACCCGGCACGTTCGACTGCCGGGTGCCCCGCAGGACGCCGTTCGACTCCTCCCGGTCCGCTCAGTCCTCGCTGGACGTGGCGGGCAGCTTGGCCTGGATGAGATCCATGACGGTGCTGTCGGTCAGGGTGGTCACGTCTCCGAGCCGGCGGTTCTCGGCGACGTCCCGCAGCAGACGGCGCATGATCTTGCCCGAGCGGGTCTTCGGCAGCTCGGCCACCGGCAGGATCCGCTTGGGCTTGGCGATCGGGCCGAGGGTGGCGCCGACGTGGTTGCGCAGCTCGCCGATGAGCGTCTCGGTCTCCGACGCCGAGCCGCGCAGGATGACGAAGGCGACGATGGCCTGGCCGGTGGTCTCGTCCGCGGCGCCCACGACGGCGGCCTCGGCGACCGCCGGGTGCGAGACCAGCGCCGACTCCACCTCGGTGGTGGAGATGTTGTGCCCGGAGACGAGCATCACGTCGTCGACCCGGCCCAGCAGCCAGATGTCTCCGTCCTCGTCCTTCTTCGCGCCGTCGCCGGCGAAGTACTTGCCATCGAAGCGGGACCAGTAGGTGTCGAGGAACCGCTGGTCGTCGCCCCAGATGGTGCGCAGCATCGACGGCCACGGCTCGGTCAGCACCAGGTAGCCGCCGCCGCCGTCGGGCACCTCGTTCGCCTCGTCGTCGACGACCGTCGCGCTGATGCCGGGCAGCGGGCGCTGCGCCGAACCGGGCTTGGCCTCGGTGACGCCGGGCAGCGGCGAGATCATCATCGCGCCGGTCTCGGTCTGCCACCAGGTGTCGACCACGGGGGTGCGGTCGGCGCCGATGTGCTTGCGGTACCAGATCCACGCCTCGGGGTTGATGGGCTCGCCCACCGATCCGAGGACCCGCAGGGAGGACAGGTCGTACTTGGCGGGGATGTCGTCGCCCCACTTCATGAACGTCCGGATCGCGGTCGGCGCGGTGTAGAGGATCGTGACCTTGTACTTCTGCACGATCTCCCAGAACCGGCCCTGGTGCGGGGTGTCCGGCGTGCCCTCGTACATCACCTGCGTCGCGCCGTTGGCCAGCGGGCCGTACACGATGTACGAGTGGCCGGTCACCCAGCCGACGTCGGCCGTGCACCAGTACACGTCCGTCTCCGGCTTGAGGTCGAAGACCGCCCAGTGGGTGTAGGCCGCCTGGGTGAGGTAGCCGCCGGAGGTGTGCAGGATGCCCTTCGGCTTCCCCGTCGTGCCGGAGGTGTAGAGGATGAACAGCGGGTGCTCCGCCTCGAACGCCTCCGGGGTGTGCTCGGCGGACTGCCGACCCACCACGTCGTGCCACCACAGGTCCCGGTCCTCGGTCCAGGCGACCTCCTGGCCGGTACGGCGCACCACCAGCACGTGCTCGACCTGGGTGGCCTTGCCGAGCGCCTCGTCCACGGCGGGCTTGAGCGCGGACGGCTTGCCGCGCCGGTAGCCGCCGTCGGTGGTGATGACGACCTTGGCGTCGGCGTCCTGGATGCGGGTCGCGAGCGCGTCCGCCGAGAAGCCGCCGAAGACCACCGAGTGGGCCGCGCCGATCCGGGCCGAGGCCAGCATCGCGATCGCGGTCTCCGGGATCATCGGCATGTAGATGGCGACCCGGTCGCCCTTGCGTACGCCGAGCTCCAGCAGGGCGTTGGCGGCCCTGGAGACCTCGTCCTTCAGCTCCGCGTAGGTGATCGCGCGGCTGTCCCCGGGCTCGCCCTCGAAGTGGATCGCGACGCGGTCGCCGTGGCCGGCCTCCACATGGCGGTCCACGCAGTTGTAGGCGACGTTCAGCTCGCCGTCCTGGAACCACTTGGCGAACGGCGGGTTGGACCAGTCCAGCGTCTCGGTCGGTTCCTTGGCCCAGGTCAGCCGGCGGGCCTGCTCGGCCCAGAAGCCGAGCCTGTCAGCCTTGGCCTGCTCATACGCCTCCGCGGTGACATTGGCGTGTGCTGCCAGGTCGGCGGGGGGCGCGAACCTGCGTTCTTCCTTCAGCAGGTTGGCCAGGCTCTCGTTGCTCACGACATCTCCCTTTCCAAGGGTGTCCGTTGTGTCCCAGGCCACAGCTCATCAGACCCGGGGGGCCGATGACAAGGGTCGCCGGGAAAATTGGTTTAGACCTGTCGTAAGGCCCGTTGTCCGTCGCCTCCACCCCGTGGGGCGCCGGTTGGCCGGACTGCGCCCGGGTGCGCGGATTTGGTAAAGGAATAGTAATGCCATGTAAAGGTACGGAATAGTTTTTCGGCGTAAATGGAGGAGAGAATCCCCTCTGGGAGTGAATTAATCATTTGATCGGCTTGTCATCTTCATCCCTTCTCGACCCCGTGCGACCTTGGCCGCGCATCGGGGCGAGCCCGGCACATCACCGGAAAAGGCCCAAGTCAGCGTGTGCCTGAGAGAAGGAAGAAGGTGGGCGGAACATGGCCGCCACCCAGAGGATCGCCGTCGGCGCCATGGTCGCCGCGGCCTGCGCGGCGGCACTCGCCGGCTGCGCGGGAGACGCCACCGCCGTGAGGCCCGGGGCGCCCGGCCCGCAGCAGGGTGCCCCGGCGCCGGGCAGTGTGTTCCGGCCGATCGGCGACGGATCCACCGTGTACACCGGAGCCCAGCCGCATCTGCCCAGGCCCGAGCGGCTGAGCCCGGGTCAGAGGCCCCCGCAGTTCGTCGTGTTCTCCTGGGACGGCGCGGGCGAGGACAGTCAGAAACTGTTCTCGCACTTCCGTGAGGTCGCCAAGGAGAACAACGCGACCATGACGTACTTCCTCAGCGGGGTGTACCTGCTGCCGGAGGAGAAACGCGACCTCTACAAGCCGCCCCAGCACTCCCCGGGCCGCTCCGACATCGGGTTCAACGACGAGCGGGGCATCGCCGACACCCTTGAGCAGCTGCGGCTGGCCTGGCTGGAGGGCAACGAGATCGGCACCCACTTCAACGGCCACTTCTGCGGGCCCGAGGGCGGGGTGGGCACCTGGTCGGTGGACGAGTGGAAGAGCGAGATCGCCCAGGCCAAGGCGTTCGTGAAGTCCTGGCGGACCAACACCGGCATGCGGGGCGAGGACCCGCTGCCCTTCGACTACGACAAGGAGCTGATCGGCGCCCGCACCCCCTGCCTGGAGGGGCGCAAGAACTTCGTGAAGGCCGCCCGCGACCTCGGCTTCCGCTACGACTCCAGCGGGGTCGACGACCAGGTCTGGCCCAAGAAGAAGGAGGGGCTGTGGGACCTGTCGATGCAGCTGGTGCCCTTCCCCGGCCACACCTATGAACAGCTGACCATGGACTACAACTTCATGGTCGGCCAGTCCGGCACCCAGACCCAGGGCGACCCCGACAAGTTCGACTACTGGGGCGACCAGATGCGCGACGGCCTCCTCAAGGGCTTCTACCGCGCCTACGACGGCAACCGCGCGCCCCTGGTCATCGGCAACCACTTCGAGTCCTGGAACGGCGGCACCTATATGCGCGCCGTGGAAGAGGTGGTGAAGGAGGTGTGCACCAAGCCCGAGGTGCGCTGTGTCTCCTTCCGGCAGCTGGCCGACTGGCTCGACGCCCAGGACCCGCGGACGCTGGCGCGGCTGCGTTCCCTGGAGGTCGGCGAGGCGCCCCGGCAGGGCTGGGCGTCCTTCCTGTCCGGCAGCGCGGCCCCGGCGCCCAAGGGTGTGCCCGGGGCGCCGGCCGGCCGGCAGTAGGCGTCAGGCGGGGGTCGCCACGCTCTCGCCGAGCACGAAGCCGGGGTCGACCTGCGCCGCCAGGTCGGCCCCGGTGCGCTCGTTCCCCCAGGACTCGGCGTTCTTCAGGTGGAAGTGCACCATCTGACGGGTGTAGCGCTCCCAGTCGCGCCGCTCGTAGGCGGCGTCCACGGCGGCCCGAAGGGTCTCCAGGGCGCGGGCGTTGGCCTCCTCCAGGAGGTCGAACCGGGGCGGGCGGCCCTTCTCCATGGCGCGCACCCAGTCCGAGCGCCCGACCGTCACGAGCAGGTCGTCCCCGACCTCCGCGCGCAGGAAGTCGATGTCGTCCGGCTCGTGGATCTTGTTGCCGACGACCTTGAGGGCCACGCCGAAGTCCCGCGCGTACTCCTTGTACTGGCGGTAGACGGAGACGCCCTTCCGGGTGGGCTCGGCGACGAGGAACGTCATGTCGAAGCGGGTGAACATGCCGGAGGCGAAGGAGTCCGAACCGGCCGTCATGTCGACCACCACGTACTCGTCGGGGCCGTCGACGAGGTGGTTCAGATACAGCTCCACCGCCCCCGTCTTGGAGTGGTAGCAGGAGACCCCCAGGTCGGCGTCCGTGAAGGGACCCGTGACCATCAGCCGGACGGCACCGCCGTCGAGTTCCACCGGACGCGCGCAGGCGTCGTAGACCGGATTGGGCTCGCGCACCCGGACCAGCCGCGATCCCTCGCCGGGCGGAGTCGTCTTGATCATCGTCGCGGCCGAGGCGATGCGCGGGTTGGTGCCGCGCAGATAGTCCTTGATCAGCGTGAGCTGTTCGCCCATGGCGGGCAGTGCCGCCGCCTCCTCCTCGCCGAGGCCCAGGGCGGGGCCGAGGTGCTGGTTGATGTCCGCGTCGATGGCGACCACCGGGGCGCCGGCGGCGGTGAGATGACGGATGAAGAGCGAGGAGAGCGTCGTCTTGCCGCTCCCGCCCTTCCCGACGAAAGCAATTTTCATGTTCACCAAGGGTAGCCGGACGATAGCTGTATGTGGCGCGGCGAAGTGAAGAAGACCACTCCTTCGTGGGGCCGGCCGCCGGGGTGCGTACTGTCGTACCCATGAGTACGACAGGCGCGACCGCCGACCCGCTCTCCGCCTTGGGCGCGCTGCCCGGTGTGGCCGAATCCGTGGAGTCCGTACGCAAGGCCGTGGACCGGGTCTACGGTCACCGCGTGATGCGGCGCCGCAGCAACGAGATCACCTCCGAGGCGGCCCTGCGCGGTGCCCGTGGCTCGGCGGCGCTGTCCGGGGCTGACTGGGCCCTGGAGGAGGTGCGGCGGCGCACCGACTTCGGCGTCGACGCGGAGGCCCGCGTGATGGGCGCGGCCCTGCGGCTCACCGCCGAGGCGGGCCAGCTGCTGTCCATCTGG
>NZ_JACBWZ010000840.1 GCF_013870595.1 Streptomyces sp. WELS2
CGCCCCCGTCCCCACGGTGCGGCTCGGGAGGCCCGGGCGGGTCCGGTGGACCGGGCGGGTCCGGTGGGTCCGGTGGGGACGCGCCGTCCACGGGTCCGTCGGGTGCGCCGGAGATCGAGGGCGGCGGCACGGTGCCGGACCCGGTCAACGGGATCAGCCTGCCGGTGCCGAAGGGCTGGACGGGGCAGACGATGAGCGCCGGCGCGCAGGTGACCTCCAAGGACACCTACAAGTGCCCCGGCGACGCGACGCAGACCTGCACGGCGGGCGGCGCCTACACGGCCCCGGCGACGGTGCTGCGCATCGGGGGGGACACCGCCGAGGAGGTCGCCAAGGCGGACATCGCGGCCAACGCCAAGGAGTCCTACGGCGGCACCACCTACGGCAGCATCACCTCGCACCAGGAGCTGGCCTCCGGCGCGGTGACGGTGGCCGGGCAGAAGGGCTACCTGGTCCGCTGGAAGGCGGTCACCAGCAAGGGCGCCGACGGCTACGTCGAGTCCGTCGCCTTCCCCTCCCCCGACGCCCCCGAGCGGATCGTGGTGATCCGCTTCGGCCTGGACGTCGGCCAGAAGCCGTCCGTCATGGACGAGATCGTGAAGGGGATCAAGGTCTCGCCGTCCGGCTCGGGCAACGGACAGTCCGTGTAGTCACCGACGCCGCCCCGGCCACCCGGGACGCCGAGGACACGAGTCGGCCGGGTGGGGTTCCCCTCCGCTCAAGAGGAATCCCACCCGGCCGGGGGGTGCGCGCCGCCCCCGTCCCCACGGTGCGGCGCGGGCAGGTCGCCGTTCAGTCATCCCGTGAACGGCGGCCCGCGTCTACGCCAGTCCGAGCGCGGGGAGCACCGCGGCCTCCACGAACCGGACCAGATAGTCGGCGTCGGCGTACTGCCCGTTCAGCACCGGCCGTACACGCAGGACGCCGAACATCATGGCGGGGATGTACTCCAGCGCGGGGTGGTCCGCCCGGACCTCGCCCCGGGTGACGCCCCGGGCGAGCATCTCCTCCAGCGCGGCGATCTCGGGGTGGACCAGCGCCTCGCGCAGCGCCCGGGCCAGTTCCTGGTCCGACGTCACCGCGTGCCCCAGCGCCTGGAGCAGCCGGGTGTCCTTGCCGGACCAGTCGCCCGCGGCCCGGGCGGCCTGGCGCAGGTCCTCGGCGAGCGACCCGGTGTCGATGCCGGCGAACCGCACCCGGCGGTTGGCGCGCAGGGCGGCGGCGACGAACTGCGGCTTGGTCTTCCACTGCCGGTAGAGCGTGGACTTGCTGCACCGGGTGCTGGCGGCGATGCCCTCCATGGTGACGGAGTCGTAGCCGCACTCGCGGATCTGTTCCAGCACGGCGTCGAAGAACTCCCGCTCACGCTCCGGCGTGATCTTGGAGCGGCGCGAGGCGACGACCGTCTCCGGTCCCTCCGCGGCCTGCGACGTCATGCGGTGCTTCCCCTCGCTCGTGCTGTGTCCAGTGTGGCGCACATCAACCGATACGCCAGTGTACCGGTACTCGACCGTATCGGTACACTGGCGTATCGGTACGGAAACGTATCGATCAGTTCCGGCGACCGGCCGGACACGAACGCACCACCACACGCACCACCGTCAGCGAAGGGGCCGGGGGATGAATGCCCGAACCGAGCCTGCGGAGGCGGAAACGGCACCGGCCACCCCGGCACGCCCGCCTCTGATACGTGAGTTCCTGCTGGTAGCCGGGCTCTTCCTGGTCTACAAACTCGGCCGCCAACTGGCCACCGGCCACACCGGCGACGCGTTCCGCAACGCCCGCCGGGTGTGGGACCTGGAGCGGGCCGTGCGTCTCCCCCACGAGAACGCCGTGCAGTCCGCGCTGCTGCACGGCGACACCCTCGTCCATCTGGCGAACACCTACTACGCGACCGTGCACTTCCCGGCCACGCTCGCCTTCCTGGTCTGGCTGTACGTGCGCCGGCCCGCGCACTACGTCTGGGCCCGCCGGGTCCTCGCGGTCGTCACCACGGCCGCCCTGGTGCTGCCGTTCACCTTCCCGCTGGCCCCGCCGCGGATGCTGACCGGCACGGGGCTGGTGGACACCGGCCGGCTCTACGGGCCCTCCGTGTACGGCCCGCCGTCCAGCGACCACCTGTCCAACCAGTTCGCGGCGATGCCCTCGCTGCACTTCGGCTGGGCGCTGATGCTGGCCATCGGCCTGATCGCCGCGACCAGGTCGCGCCGGCGCTGGCTGTGGCTGCTGCACCCGCTGATCACCCTGCTGGTGATCGTGGGCACGGCGAACCACTACTGGCTCGACGCGCTGGTGGCCACGGTCATGCTCGGTCTCGCCCTCGCCGTCATCCATCCGCCCCGGCGCACCGCCACCACGGCCGGACGCGGCGCCGGTGTGCCGGTCGCCCTGGAGCCCGTGGAATCCGTGGAGCCCGTGCCGGCGGGAGTGGGCCGATGAGCACCGCCGCCCTGGCCGCCCTCGGTCTGTCGCTGGTGTCGGCCGTCGCCTACGCGCTGGCCGCCGTCGCCCAGGAGCGCCTGGCCGCCCGCGGCTCCGGCACCGGGCTGCTGCGGCTGCTGGGCACCGGCGCCTGGTGGTCGGCGGTCGGGCTGAACGCCGCCGCCGCGCTGCTGCACGTCGTCG
>NZ_JACBWZ010000841.1 GCF_013870595.1 Streptomyces sp. WELS2
TCCTCGCCACCGACGAGTCCGGCGCGCCCGACCCGCACAAACGGGCGCTGACCGACCCCCTCTTCGCCCGCACCCGGCTGACCCGCGCCTTCAGCGGCCGACCGGCCCGCTCCCTGGTCAACCGCTTCCTGCGCGAGCACGGCCCGTACGCGCCCGCCGCCTATCCGGACGTCCACCACCTCACCTCGCCGCTGCGCAAGGCCGCCGCGAAGGCCGGTGACGCGCAGGGCATGGCGCTGTGGGCGGGGCAGGGCCACCGGATGGCCCGGCGGCTGCCGGCCGGACGGCTGGTTGAGGTGCTGGCGGCGGAACTCGCCGAGGCCCGGACCGCGTTGTCGGACGAGTCCCGTAAGGGGGGTGAGGGCGCGTGACCGCCCCCGTCTTCGTGGTGGAGCGCTTCGAGCCGGACGGCGACCGGTACGTCCTGGAGGGCGCCGAGGGCCGCCACGCGGTCTCCGTGAAGCGGCTGCGGCCCGGCGAGGAGGTCGTCCTCACCGACGGCGCCGGGCGCTGGGCGGTGTGCGAGGTGACCGGCACCGAGGGCAAGGACCGGCTGGTCGTCCGCATGGACCCGGTGACCGAGGAACCGGCGCCGAGCCCGCGGATCACCGTCGTCCAGGCCCTGCCCAAGGGCGACCGCGGGGAGGTCGCCGTCGAGACCATGACCGAGGTCGGCGTCGACGCGATCGTGCCCTGGCAGGCGTCCCGCTGCATCACCCAGTGGAAGGGCGACCGCGGGCTGAAGGCCCTCGGCAAGTGGCGGGCCACCGCCCGCGAGGCCGGCAAGCAGTCCCGCCGGGTCCGCTTCCCCGAGGTCGCGGACGCGGCGACGACCAAGCAGGTGGCCGCGCTGCTCGCCCGCGCCGACTTCGCCGCCGTGCTCCACGAGAGCGGCACGGAGCGCCTGGCCACCGCACAGCTGCCCACCGAGGGCGAGATCGTGCTGGTCGTCGGCCCCGAGGGAGGCGTCTCCCCGGAGGAGCTGGCGCTGTTCGCCGAGGCCGGTGCCACGCCGTACGTCCTCGGCCCGACCGTCCTGCGCACCTCCACCGCCGGCACCGCCGCCGCGGCCCTGCTGCTGGGCCGCACCGGCCGCTGGTCATAGCACCGGAGATCCCGTGGAACTCGCACAAGTCCGGCTCCTGGTGAGCGATTTCACCGCCTGCTACCGCTTCTACGCCGATGTCCTCGGCCTCAAGCCGCAGTCCGGCGCGACCGGGGGGCCCTACGAGAAGTTCAGCCCGCACACCGGCTCCGCCGGGATCGCCCTCCAGGACCGCTCGATGATGGCCGAGGTGCTGGCCGAGCTGGGCGGCACCGCCACCGGGCACCGCTCCCTGGTCGTGCTGCGCGTCGACGACCTCGACGCCTACTGCGCCGAGATCACCGCCCGGGGCGCGGTCCTGCTGCACGGCCCGGCACCCCTGACCGACCGCATGCGCGTGGCCCATCTGAAGGACCCCGAGGGCAACCTGGTGGAACTCCAGGAGTGGCTGCTGCTGCGCGGCTGACCGCGAGTGACCGGAAACCGGGGGCGGGCCGGGCCCGTCGCTGCGTAGAGTGACGGGGTGACTCAGGGCGCTTCGACGGGAAACACGCACGGCTCCGGCTACCTCCGGTTCCCCCATCTGCACGGCGACTTGGTGACCTTCGTCGCCGAGGACGACGTATGGCTCGCCCCGCTGGACGGCGGCCGGGCCTGGCGGGTGAGCGCCGACAACATGCCGGTGACCCACCCCCGTCTGTCACCGGACGGACGGCACCTCGCCTGGACGTCCACCCGGGACGGCGCCCCCGAGGTGCATGTCGCCCCGGTCGACGGCGGGCCCGCCGAGCGGCTGACGTACTGGGGCAACTCCCGTACGGACGTGCGCGGCTGGACCCCGGACGGGCGGGTGCTCGCGCTCGGCGCGCACGGCCGGCACAGCTTCCGGCACACCTGGGCGCACGCCGTCCCGCTGGACGGCGGCCCGGCCGAGACCCTGCCCTACGGCCCGGTGGGCGGCGTCGCCCTCGGCCCGGCCACCGTGCTGCTGTCCGCGCCGATGGGCCGCGAGGCCGCCTACTGGAAGCGCTACCGGGGCGGCACGGCGGGCAAGCTGTGGATCGACCGGGCCGCCGAAGGCGAGGAGGGCGCCGGGGAGTTCGTCCGGCTGCACGAGGACCTCGACGGGAACATCGAGTGCCCGGTGTGGGCGGGAGACCGCATCGCGTTCCTGTCCGACCACGAGGGCACCGGAGCGCTGTACTCCTCCCTCGCCGACGGCTCCGACCTGCGCCGGCACACTCCTCTCGGCAGTTTCTACGCCCGGCACGCGGCCGGCGACGGCACCCGGATCGTCTACAGCTCGGCCGGTGAACTGTGGCTGCTGGACGACCTGGAGGGCGCCGAGCCGCGCCGGCTGGAGATACGGCTCGGCGGACCCCGCGTGGACCTGCGGCCGTACCCGGTCAACGCCTCCCGCTGGTTCGGCGAGGCGTCCCCCGACCACACCGCGCGCGGCAGCGCCGTCTGCGTACGCGGCGGCGTGCACTGGGTCACCCACCGCTCCGGCCCCGCCCGCGCCCTGGCCGCCACCCCCGGCGTCCGCGCCCGGATGCCGCGCGCCTTCCGCGTCGAC
>NZ_JACBWZ010000842.1 GCF_013870595.1 Streptomyces sp. WELS2
GTCCGACCGCGAGGCGGTGGCGCGACTGCTCGCCGCACACCCGGTCACCTCGGTGATCCACGCCGCCGGCACGCTGGCCGACACCGTGTTGGAATCCCTCACACCGCAGCAGTTCGCGCGTGTGTGGGAGCCGAAGGCCCTCGCGGCGCGGCACCTCCACGAACTGACCTCTGACCTGGAGGCGTTCGTGCTGTTCTCGTCGGCGGCCGGTGTGCTCGGCGGCGCGGGCCAGGCCAACTACGCGGCGGCGAACGCGTACCTCGACGGCCTCGCCGCACACCGGCACGCCCAGGGACAGCCGGCCGTGTCGCTCGCCTGGGGCTACTGGGCGGAGGCCAGCGGCATGACCGGAGGGCTGACCGCCACCGACCGGCACCGCCTGGCCAGGGCCGGCGTACGGCCGCTGCCGACGACGGACGCGCTGGCCCTGTTCGACGCCGCGCTGACCGCGGGCACCCCCACCCTCGCCCCCGTCAGGTTCGACCTGCCGGCGCTGCGCCGCGCCGGCGACCCGCCCACCCTGCTGCGCGAGCTGGTACGGCCCCGGCGCAGGCAGACCGCCGACCGCGTGTGGACGCAGGCCGATGTGCTGCAACTCGTCGTGGGCCAGGTCGCCCTCGTCCTCGGGCACGCGTCACCGCGGGCGGTCGACCCCGACCAGGCGTTCACCGACATCGGGTTCGACTCGCTCACAGCAGTGGAACTGCGCAACCAGCTCGACGCGGACACCGGCCTGCGCCTGCCCGCCACGCTCGTCTTCGACCACCCGACACCGGCCCGCCTCGCCGCCTTCGTGCACACACGGCTGCACGGCACCGGCCCCGACCCCCTGCTCGCCGAACTCGACCAGCTCAAGTCCACCCTGGACGCGGCAGCCGCCGACGCCGACTACGACACCGTCGCGGCCCGTCTCGAAGCGCTTCTCGCAGCCTGGACCGCCAAACGTACCGGCACCACGGCCGGTGTCGACGAGGCCAGCGACGACGAACTGTTCAGCCTTCTGGACGATGCGCACCGCAGGACCGAGGTCATCCGCTCGGGCGAGTCCCGCAACGCTGAGGAGTAGCGATGTCCGACGAAGCAAAGCTCCGCACTTACCTCAAGCGCGCCACGGCCGACCTGGGAGTGCTCACCAAGCGCCTCGCCGACATGGAGGAGGCCGCACGCGAGCCGATCGCGATCATCGGCATGGGCTGCCGCTACCCGGGCGGAGTGGAGTCCCCGGACGACCTGTGGCGGCTCGTCTCGGACGGTGCCGACGCGATCAGCGAATTCCCGCCGGACCGTGGATGGGACGTCGTCTACGACCCCGACCCGGACCGGCCGGGCACGACCTACAGCCGATCGGGTGGCTTCCTCGCCGACGGCGCCGGCTTCGACGCCGGGTTCTTCGGCATCTCGCCGCGCGAGGCACTGGCGATGGACCCGCAGCAACGGGTGCTGCTGGAAACCGCCTGGGAGACCTTCGAGCACGCCGGCATCGACCCGACCACACTCGGCGGCAGCCGCACGGCCGTGTTCACCGGCCTGTGGTCCTCCGGCTACGGCAACCAGCCGCCGCCGGACCTCGAGGGTTTCCTCGCCACCGGAACAGCCACCAGCGCCACGTCCGGGCGGGTGTCGTACCTGCTGGGGCTGGAGGGTCCGGCGGTGTCGGTGGACACGGCGTGCTCGTCGTCGCTGGTGGCGATCCATCTGGCGGCGCAGGCGCTGCGGGCGGGGGAGTGCTCGCTGGCGCTGGCCGGCGGTGTCACGGTCATGGCGACGCCGGCGGGCTTCGTCGAGTTCTCGCGTCAGCGGGGGCTGGCGGCCGATGGGCGGGTGAAGGCGTTCGCCGAGGCGGCTGACGGTACGTCCTGGGGTGAAGGCGCAGGCTTGGTGCTGCTGGAGCGGTTGTCGGACGCCCGTCGCAACGGTCACCGGGTGCTGGCGGTCGTCCGGGGTTCGGCGGTGAACCAGGACGGCGCGTCGAACGGCCTGGCGGCACCGAACGGTCCGTCCCAGGAACGCGTCATCCGGCAGGCGCTGGCGAACGCGGGACTGTCGACGGCGGACGTGGACGCGGTGGAGGCGCACGGCACCGGGACCACCCTTGGCGATCCCATCGAGGCGCAGGCACTCCTGGCGACCTACGGTCAGGGGCGGGACGAGCCGTTGTGGCTGGGGTCGGTGAAGTCGAACATCGGGCACACCCAGGCCGCGGCCGGTGTCGCCGGTGTGATCAAGATGGTCATGGCCATGCGGTACGGGCAGTTGCCGCGGACTCTCCACGTGGACGCGCCGACCTCGCACGTGGACTGGTCGGAGGGCCAGGTCTCGCTGCTGACCGAGGCCCGGCCGTGGCCGGAGACGGAGCGTCCGCGTCGTGCCGGTGTGTCGGCGTTCGGCATCAGCGGCACCAACGCGCACGTGGTGATCGAGGCGGCTGCCGAGGAGCCGGCCGGGGTTTCGAAGGGGTCCGCGGCCGGATTCGCGGGCGGGGTGGTGCCGTGGGTGTTGTCGGCGAAGTCGGACGTGGCACTGCGGGAGCAGGCGCGTCGGCTGCGGACGTTCCTGGCCGCGCACCCGGAGGCCGGCGCGGTCGCGGTGGGCCGGGCGTTGGCGGGCCGGTCGCGT
>NZ_JACBWZ010000843.1 GCF_013870595.1 Streptomyces sp. WELS2
GGCCCACGCCCACCCCCGTCATCCGCACCCCCACCCCCGGCCAGACCCCCGAACCCCCGCCGAAACCCACGCCCACACCCACCCCGCGGCCCTCCGCGACACCCGTGAGCTACCCGGTGTACCACCCGCACGCCGTCCACCGTCCGGCACCCCGGCACACCACTCCCGTCACCTATGTCCTGCTCATCACCGTCCCGGCGATCGTGGCCGTCGCCGCCCTGCGCCCGCGCTGACGCGCCGGCTCCTCACTCCTGGAGGCACCAGTTGTCGGATTGGCTTGTTCTCGTCCTTGTGATGGCGGGGGCCTGTGCCGTGGTGGTCGTCATCACGCTGGTGCGGCAGCGGACGGCCTCCGAGGACGAGGACCCCAGCGAGACCCCCGATGTCATCGAGTACATGACGATGTGGATCGGCGTCATCTACGCCATCGTCCTGGGCCTGGCCATCGCGGGCGTGTGGGAGGCGCGCAGCGCCGCGCAGGACCATGTGCAGGCGGAGGCGCAGGCGCTGCACGAGATCTCCGAGCGGGTGCGCGTGTACCCGCCGGAGGTCCGGGACCGGATCCGCGCGGACGTGGACGCGTACGTCGGGTACGTCGTCCACACCGAGTGGCGGCGGATGGCCGACGAGCAGCAGGTCACCGAGCGCGGCGGCGAACTGCTGGGCCGCGTCCGGGCGGACGTCACCGACTACCGGCCGGGCAACGACTTCGAGGCGCAGGCCTACCAGCCGCTGCTGGACCAGATGGCCGCCGCCGACCAGGCGCGCAACGCGCGCGCCGACTCCACCGGGGCCACCATGCCGCCGGTCGTGTGGTGGGGCCTGATCACCGGCGGGCTGATCACCATCGGCATGGTGTTCGCGCTGCAGATCCGGCGCACCGGCCGGGAGTTGGCGCTGGCCGGGCTGTTCTCCGCGACCATCGCCTTCATGCTGTTCCTCATCTGGGACTTCGACGCGCCGTACAGCCGGGGCATCGCGGTGACCGCCGAGCCGTTCCTCACCCTGTTCCCGGGCGCGGGCGGCTGAGTCACGGCCACGACAGGCCTTCGCCCCGCTCCCCGCTGAACGCGGAGTCGGGGCGAAGGCCTGTCGTCATGTGGGTACCCGGCGCGGGGACGGTCGCGCCGGCCCCGATGACCTCCGTGGCGCACCGTGGGCTCAGGCCCCCTTCGTGTGCCGGCGGCGCAGCCAGAAGGCGCCGCCGCCGACCAGGGCCGTTGCCACCAGACCGCCGCCGATGGCCATGTCGGTGGGCGTCGCGCCAACGCTCCGGCTGCCGCCGAGGCCGCCGTTGACACCACCGAGCACGGTGAAGGCGTCCCGGCGGGTCAGGGTGCGGCCGTCGCAGCGGACGGTGACGCTGTACGGGCCGCGGCGGACGGCACGGTCGACGAACGCGACGCCCCGCGCGGTGTCGTCGCGGAACGATTCCAGCCGGATGGTGCCGAAGGCGTCGGAGCTCGCGGTGCCGCCCCTGCAGCCGTTCACGATGATGGTGAGGCGGCCCCCGGCCGGCAGCACATCGGGCGTGACGAAGATGTCGTGCGCGTTGATGCCGTCCTCACGGCCCTCGCCGCCGTTGCCGTGCCCGAAGTCGCCTCCCCGGTCGCCGAAGCCCTCTCCGCCACGCCCGTTGCCCTCGCCCCCGCGGCCGTTGCCCCCGCCTTCCCCGCCACGGCCGTTGCCGAAGCCCTCGCCGCCGTGCCCGTTCCCCTCGCCTCCGCGCCCGTTCCCCTCGCCCCCGCGTCCATTGCCCTCTCCCCCACGCCCGTTGCCCTCACCGCCACGGCCGTTGTCGCCCCCACGGCCGTTGCCCTCACCACCACGGCCGTTGTCGCCCCCACGGCCGTTGCCGTTGCCGTTGAAGTTCCCGTTGCCGTTGCCGTTGCCGTTGCCGTTGAAATTGCCGTTCCCGTTGAAATGGCCGTTGCCGTTGCCGTTGCCGTTCCCGGGGAAGACGCCGTTGCCGCTGAAAGTGCCGATGTTGCCGGTGCCGGGGACGATGACCGTGGTGTCGGTACCGCTCGGCCCGCCCCCGTTGCCCATGCCGTCCGCGACGGCCACGGGGACGGCGAGCCCGAGGACGGCGACCGTGGTGCACGCCGCCGCCAGGGCGCGTTGGTTGCGCATGTTGTTCCTCCGCGGGAGGTCACCGGGTCCCGTCCCCGGTGGATCGGCGAGAAGCACCTCCCGGGACGACCCTCGGGCGCGCGGAACACGCCCGCATGTCGAGAATGCTCCGTCCTGGTGATCCGACACACCGGCGTATCACCACACAATCGGATATCGCCGCAGGTCACGGACCGTCAGAAAATTCCTGGGAACGGCAACTCGGATGGCTCACCGAGCGTGCGGCCGGCCACCCGTTCGCCGATCGCCCCGTCGCCCGCCGCCCGCGCGGGACTTAGCGTTTTCCCATGCGCGATGGACGTGGCGCGACCGCGTCGAGAGGGGATGGCGAATGTCTGCGTCCAAGCTGGCCTTGCTTGCCGAGGAGGAGGAGCGGCGGAAGAAGCGCGCGCCGTGGGGCGTGATAGCGCTGGTGCTGCTGACCGGCCTGGCCCTCATCCGCAACGGCTCCGGGGAGTTCGACGTCGGG
>NZ_JACBWZ010000844.1 GCF_013870595.1 Streptomyces sp. WELS2
GCGAGAGCCGCGTACCGGCCCCGGCGGGCCAGCAGCACACCGGCCGCGCCGAGCAGGAACAGCGCCGCCCCGGCCGTCGTCCCGATCCACCGCCCGGTCAGTCCCCCGGGTACCGCCCCGAGCCCGGCGGCGACCACCCCGAGCCACCACAGCGGCGCGGCACCCGCCCGTACGACGACGGCCACCCGCGCCAGTCCCTGCCCTCCGCGTCCTCCGCGCGCCACGTCAGCCTCCCGTGTCACGTGTCCACACAGCGCTTGTGTCTCGCTGGGGAAGCTAATAGCAGAACGTGAGACGAATCTGAGAGCGGCGCGGCACGGTCACTCGACGAACAGTCCCCGGGCCGCCGCCTTGGTGTCGAACTCCTCCAGCCGGGCCTGGGCGTCGGGCAGGTCGTCGCACAGCGCCTCCAGCAGCACCCGGCCCAGCAGCATCGGCGCGCACGCGGTGTCGAAGGCGAGCCCGGTGCCGACGGCGGCGGGCAGCAGCAGGTCGGAGTGCTTGGCGACCGGCGCGAACGCCGAGTCGGCGACCGTGACCACGGTCAGGCCCGCGTCCCTGGCGTAGGCGAGGGTGTCCACGACCTCGCGCGGGTGCCGGGGCAGCGCGAAGCACAGCAGGGCGGTGGCGCCGGCCCGGACGGCGCCGTCGATCCGGTCCTGGATCATCGTGCCGCCCTCGTGCAGCAGCCGGACGTCCGGGTGGACCTTGGCGGCGAAGTAGGCGAAGCCGTAGGCCTGGGAGGCGGCGGCGCGCAGGCCCAGCACCGGCAGCGGCCGGGAGGCGGCGAGGATCCGGCCGGCCCGCTTGACCGGGCGCGGGTCGGCGAGCAGCTCGGCCAGGTGCCTGAGGTTCTCGATCTCGGCCTCGACGGCCTGCTGGTACTCGTTGTAGGCGCCGACGCCCGTGGCCGGTTCGGCCGGGACGACCTCGCGCAGGTGCCGGCGCAGGGCGGGGTAGCCGTCGAAGCCGAGGGCGACGGCGAACCGGGTCACCGACGGCTGGCTGACCCCGGCCAGTTCGGCCAGCTCCACGCTGGACAGGAAGGGCACGTCGGCGGCGCGGCGCACCATGCTGTGCGCGATGCGGCGCTGGGTCGGCGTGAGCCGGTGGCCCTCGAAGAGCGCCTGCAACCGGTTCGCAGGGCTGTCGCTCGCGCTCATGCGGTACTCCCCCTCCTGATCTCCTCGACGCCCCGGGAGAGTACAGCGCCGGGGCATTGACAAACACCGGCCGCCTATTCAGACAGTGTGTCGCTGCATACCGTTATACAGCCCGGTGTGGGGAGAACGCATGGCACAGTTCGTGGAACCGCGCTCCATCGACGTCGTCCCGGACGAGGAACGGCACGGCAGGGCCTTCGGCCAGTTCACGCTGTGGCTGGGGGCCAACCTCCAGATCACGGCCGTCGTCACCGGCGCCCTCGCGGTGGTCTTCGGCGGTGACGTGGTCTGGTCGGTCCTCGGCCTGCTGCTCGGCAACCTGCTCGGCGGCGCGGTGATGGCCCTGCACTCCGCGCAGGGCCCGCGCCTGGGCCTGCCGCAGATGATCCAGTCGCGGGCCCAGTTCGGGGTGCGCGGGGCGGTGGTCCCGCTGCTGCTGGTGGTCGTGATGTACGTCGGGTTCTTCGCCTCCGGCAGCGTGCTCGCCGGGCAGGCGGTGGGCGAGCTGACGCACACGGACGACACCACCGGGATCCTCGTCTTCGCCGCCGTCACGGGGGTCATCGCGACCGCCGGGTACCGGGTCGTGCACGCCCTCGGCCGGGTGGCGAGCACGGTGTGCGCGCTCGCCTTCGTCTTCCTCGCCGTACGCCTCCTGGAGCGCGCCGACACCTCCGCGCTGCTGCACGACGCGCACTTCTCGCTGCCGGTGTTCCTGCTGGCGGTGTCCCTGTCGGCGTCCTGGCAGCTGGCGTTCGGGCCGTACGTGGCCGACTACTCCCGCTACCTGCCGCGCACGACGTCCGCGAAGGCGACCTTCTGGTGGACGCTGGCCGGCTCCGCGCTGGGCTCGCAGTGGTCGATGACCTTCGGGGTGCTGGTCGCGGCCACGGCCGGGGAGGCGTTCCTGGACAGCCAGGTCGGCTATGTCGTCGGCCTCGGCGGCACCGGGCTGGTCGCGTCCTTCCTGTACTTCGTCATCGCCCTCGGCAAGCTCACCGTCAACGTCCTCAACACCTACGGCGGCTTCATGTCGCTGGTGACCGGCGTGAGCGGCTTCCGCGGGCAGCGGCGGCTGTCCCGGGCGGGCCGGGTGGCGTACATCGCGCTGGTGATGACGGCGGGCACCGCGGTGGCCCTGCTGGGCAAGGACGGCTTCCTGGCCTCGTTCAAGGACTTCCTGCTGTTCCTGCTGACGTTCTTCACGCCCTGGTCGGCGATCAACCTGGTCGACTACTACCTGGTCTCCAAGGAGCGCTACGACCTGGCGGCCCTCGCCGACCCGCACGGCCGCTACGGCGCCTGGCGCTGGGACGCCCTCGCGGTGTACGCGGCCGGCCTGCTGGCCCAGCTGCCGTTCCTCGCCACCGGCTTCTACACCGGCCCGCTGGTGGAGCCGCTCGGCGGCGCGGACGTCTCCTGGATCGTCGGCCTGGCC